>WRCT01000177.1 GCA_009783775.1 Clostridiales bacterium
GCGAGGAGCACTCAACCCAGTGTGGTATTGAGAAACTCGACGAAGCAATCCAGATAATGGTGAAATCATCACTGCGCAAGTATAACAGATAACGCCCCTCTCGACAACGGGGCAATTTCATGATAGGCTAACAAGAAAAACATGGAGAGAGTGAATATGGAACAACAATCATTGAGAATGGCGGGCCTGGCCTGCGCAAAGGTCATGCGTGAAGAAATCAGCGCTGAGGTGAGCGCGCTCGCCGAACAGGGGATCACACCCAAACTCTGTGTGGTGCGCGTGGGCGAAAACCCGGACGACATCGCCTATCAGGAGAGTATCGAGCGCTGCTTTGCCAAGCTGGGCCTCGCGGTCGAGTGCCGCGCCTTTGCGGCCACGGCAACCGAAACGGAGCTGATCGACACCATGCAGGCCTTAAGCGCGGACGCAACCGTGCACGGCGTACTGCTCTTTATGCCGCTGCCCAAGGGCCTATCCAGCGACAATATCCTGGCGCACCTCGCGCCAGAGAAGGACGTGGACGGCGCGACGCTCGCGTCTATGGCCTCGGTCTACAGCGGCAAGGGCGAGGGTTTTGTGCCTTGCACCGCCCAGGCCTGCCTGGACATCTTAAAGTTCTACGAAATCCCGCTCTCGGGCAAGCGCGCCGTCATCGTCGGCCGCAGTCTTGTTGTGGGCAAGCCGCTGGCCATGCTGCTGCTGGGCGAAAACGCCACGGTCACCACCTGTCACTCACGCTCGCAGGACCTGCCCGGCCTCTGCCGCGAGGCGGATATTCTGGTCGCCGCCGTGGGCCGCAAGAATATGATCACGTCCGACTTTGTATCACCCGGCCAAACCGTGGTCGACGTGGGCATTCATGTGCTGCCGGACGGTGGTCTCACCGGCGATGTGGATATGGACAGCGTCAAGGAAATCGTCTCCGCCTACACACCCGTGCCCGGCGGCGTGGGCACGATTACGACCGTGATTCTTGCGAAGAACACTGTTCGTGCGGCAAAGGGATAAGGAAGTATAGGAGGCGAGAAGGTGTTTCTGTTATCAATTAGCAAATGGCTACGCACTAAAGGGCTCTTGTGCCTGCTGGGGCTTGTTGTATGCTTGACGGGGGCTTGCGTTCCAGCCATTCTCTCTGCGATATACTTCGCATCCCCGCAGGATGCGCTGAGCGCTTCCAAAATAGTGAAATCCACGGTTGCGGTCTCTCTCGATGGCGAGGATTCAACATTGGTTATATACTTTGTCAGCATAGAAGAGAACGCGCGCGCATGGTATTTTGAGGATATTTTGCCACGGACAGAAAAAGGCTGGAAAATGGCATTATCGCACCGTAGCCTTTCGACTTATTTTAGTGAAAAATGCGGGAAGAAATGTTCCGTCACAATTATGGGACATGAAGAAATCCAAGGCTATTATGTGCTTTATAGAAACATTGCCCCAGAAAGCGATTTGGAAATTACTGACAACAGGGAATCCGCTTTTCATGTGTTTATTGAGCCTGACGACAGTTTAGATCCCGGGAGAGTTTGGTGTTATACATACATTGAGGCATTCGATGAAAATTACGAGTTAGTCATCAACGGAGAAATCATCAGGTTTGATGATTGGATTGTCTCGACGCCGCCACCGTGGTTAGAACTGCTGGGAAATTGACAAGGGGCGGAGTTGACCCACCCACGTAGGTGCTGGATGTCCGCCCAACCAATGTGCAAGTACGCAAAAGGAGAAAACAACTATGTTTCAGAAAAGACTGCGTGAAATGATGGAAACCAATTCTTATGTTTCCCTATACAAAGACCGTGACAATTTATCCGTGTTTGCCTTTGGAACGATTGTCGCCTGCAATGACGAACTCTTTATTTTAGCCTCTTTTGACCCTAACGGCGCAAACGACGGTCTGCAACTCTGCAAGACAGATACGGTTTGCACAATTGAATATGGCGATCTTTATGCGCGAAAGATGGAGAAACTTATCAATCACTATGAGTCCAAACATGAAGACTATCATTTTCAAGATGATTTCATTTTGGAACTTTTGGAATATTCCAAAATGAATGTTTTTATAGTGAGGATCGAAATATGCGACAGCGGTCATTTTGACGTCATTGGATTGGTGGATTCACTCAATGAAGAAGGTTGCAGAATATTGCAAATTGATCAATATGGAAGTAAAGACGGCTATGCCGAAATAAAGTATTCTGATATCAGCCAAATCAACAGCAACGAATATGACGAGAGATACAGACGAATTCTGCATCAAGGTATGTAAGCCGGACGGGGAGCAATGGCTGACGGGGGAGTTATGGTCAAAGGAATGTCAATTCGCTTACTCGCATTGGATTTAGACGATACGTTAATCGACCACGCGCGCGGCATCAGCCCGCGTAATTTGGCGGCGGTGCGCGCGGCGGCGGGGGAGGGCGTTCATGTTATCATTGCCACGGGCCGGGGGCCGCTGGCCTCGCGGCCGATTCTCGAGGAACTGAACCTAAACCAACCCGTCATTCACTACGGCGGCGCGCTGGTGGTCGCACCCAACGGCGCGGTCCTGCGCGCCCGCTATGTGCCCGAAGACATCGTGAAACACACGCTGCGCGCTGCCGAAACCCTCGGCCTGCACGCGCAGATCTATGAGGGCGACACGGTGGTCTTTGCCCGCGAACACCCCTTTACGGAACGCTATACAAAGATTCTTCATCTGCCCTGCCGCATTGAGCCCGATTTGATCAACCGACCGCTGACGAACGTGCCAAAGGTGCTGGTCTATTCCGAACCCGCCGAGCAGGAAATCAACCGTGTCCGCCTTGCCGCGCTGCTGCCGCAGAACGTGGAAGTGCTCTCCTCCAGCCCGGGCTTTTTGGAGATCGGCGCACCGGGCGCGACCAAGGGAGCGGCGCTGGCCTGGCTGGCCGAACGCCTGAACATTCCCCAATCGCAGACCGCCGCCATCGGTGACAATACGCTCGACGCGGACATGATCGCCTGGGCGGGCCTGGGCTGCTGTGTCGGCAATGCCAACGAGACCATAAAACCCCTCGCGGACCTCATTTTGCCCCACTATATGGACGACGCCGTGGCGTTGTTTATTGAGCGTTATATATTGTAGCTTTTACGCGTTTCGATCTCAATCGCCGGTTGACAACAAATTACGAGTGCAGTATACTTCTAATGTAGGAGTATGCTTTGTTGTATGGTGAAAGTATTGTATTTTGGAAACATTCGGGCAGCGGTCGGCAAGGGTGAGGAAACGCTTGCGCCCGCGCTTGATACCACGCCGTACCAACTGCTGCTGACATTGGCCGAACGCAACGGCGCGGCTTTCCGTGATGAGATCTTCCGGGAGGGTCTGGTCGGACTGCGGGACGATTTGATGATTACGATTAACGGCGCGGTGATCGGCGCGGACAAAGCGGCTGACATACAACTGCGGCCCAATGATGAACTGGCGCTGTATCCCATTTTTCCCGGCGGGGGATAAGTGAATAGAACCATTTTCACGTCATTGCGGACTTGATCCGCAATCTCAGCGTGAAAATGAGATTGCGGCTCGGAGGCCGCAA
>WRCT01000178.1 GCA_009783775.1 Clostridiales bacterium
CAGAGGAAGAAGGCAAACTACTCGATCTGTACATTGAGCTTTTGGAAGATTACCTCGACGAAGACGCTTTCGCGGCGTCCATGGCGCTGTTGGTAGAGACATATCCGTGGTATTTTGGAGTCGAAGGTGACGACGATTAGGAACCGATAACGGTTATCGTTGCCATCAAATCAACAGTTGAATGCCGCGAACAAGGCGGCACCAGGTGTACAAAAGTTATTCACAGTCCGAAGGGGGTAAGGGCGTCCGCCCCTGCCCCCTTTAGTTTTAGCTTTGCTTCCCGCACTATTTACAGCCCCAAGCACGGCAGATATGGCGAACCACTGAATATGAAAATAAGGGTAGGTACGCTTACCCATACATAATGTAAGGAAAATGGTAGATGCTATGAGAAGAATACTGGCAATTATCCTCTGCTTAGTCGTATTGGCTGCGGTGTTCCCGCTTCCCTTTACGGCGCGCTCGGCAGAAGACAACGGGACCGGGATGCTCGACGAGATTATAATCAAGTTCTACGACCGCTCGCAGTTCCCCGGAAAGGAAAAACAGTACGATGACGAGGTTGCGAAAATACTGAAAGACGGCCTTTCGTCCGTGTGCAGGAATGTCTTTGTGGTCAAGGCCGAGGGCTTGTCAAAAAACCCCAACGCCTTGCTCAACAAATACAAGAACAGCAAGTTTATAGAATATGTTGAACCGAACTACACGGGCGAGTTTGACCTGATACCGAACGACGCAAATTACAGAGCGATGAGCGCCACCCTCACCGTCATCGGCGCGCAGGCGGGTTGGGACATCATCACGGGCGGAGGCCCGCCGGTGGCTATTGTCGATTCGGGAGTTTTCCAACACACCGATTTGCCCAGACTCCTGGGCGGGTATTCCGCGGTGGCGAGCCTTTCCCCGAACAACGACAAGGCGGGGCACGGCACGGGCGTAGCCGGGACGGTGGGCGCGCTGGGCAATAACGGGATCGGCGGCGTCGGAATAAACTGGAACGCGAGCATCATGCCCGTCAAGGTGGACGACGCTAACGGCGCCCTGACGGTCGCCAATATTGCCAAAGGTGTTATGTGGGCTGCCGACAACGGCGCGAGGATAATTAACCTCAGCCTTGGCACGACCGCAGACAGCGCCACGCTGAAAAACGCCATAGACTATGCCTACAACAAGGGCTGCGCGATTTTCGCCGCCACCGGAAACAGCGGTACCGGCTCGATTAGTTTTCCCGCACGATACTCCAACGTCATGGCGGTCGGCGCCACCGGCAACGGAACGACGCGCGCGGCAATTTCCAACTATGGGAGCGGGATGGGCGTCGTGGCTGTCACCAGCTACACTACCACGACGGCGACCGGCGGCTATTTAAGCATGTCCGGCACGTCCTTTTCTTCTCCGCAGGTTGTCGGGCTGGCGTCATTGATTTTAGCGCTCAATCCGAGCCTTAAGAATACCGAGGTGTATTCATATATCCAGCAGGGGGCCAAACCCCTCGGCGGCGGCTATAACGAGCAGACGGGCTATGGCGTGATAGACATCGGCAAGACGCTGCAGCTGGTAAAAGATAAGACGTCTCCGCCCAAAAAAGATACCACCCCGCCCGTGCTCAAGCTCAACGGCGCGCTTTCCATGGAAATCAGGCAGGGAACGACGTTTGTGGACCCGGGCTACACCGCCACGGACGATACAGACGGCAACATCACTAACAAAGTGACCGTCACGGGCACGGTGAATGTCAACGTGCCGGGTGTTTACAGGCTGGAATACAAGGTGTCCGACGCCGCGGGCAACACTGCGTCCGCCACCCGCGTGGTGGAAGTGATTCTCGTGGACGACGAACCGCCTGTGCTGACGTTAGTCGGCGGAGCTTCTATGACAGTAAAACAGGGCGAGGCCTTTAAGGAGCCGGGCTATACCGCCGTAGACAATATTGACGGCGATATAACCGGCAAGGTTGTGGTGACCGGGTCGGTGAACACCAACACGCCCGGAAACTACACCCTGACATACAGTGTGGCGGACACGGCGGGTAACCAAACGACGGCGACGCGCGTTGTGCAGGTGGTCGCCCCGCCGGTCATACCGGAGCCCGAACCGGAGCCCGAACCGGAACCCGAAATCGCAAATGAAGGCGACAGTGACAACAATAAGGGCGCGAAAAAATCATTCCTCATTGAGGCTGCAAAGGGTACCAGAAACAACTACAACGGCTCGGTGGGTTATGAGTTTGAATGCCTCGAAGATATGGCTGTCTCTACGGTGGGCCGCCCCCTCAACGGCACGATGAAAAACGCCCACAAGGTCTATTTGTGGGAAGTCAAGACTATGAAATTGTTGGCGACCGCAGAGGTCAAGCCGGATTCTCCGGAGGACGCGCAGGGGTTTAAGACTGCGGAGCTTAACCAGACGATAACGCTCAAAGCAGGCGAGAGGTATCGCATCGCAAGCGCGGAGACCGCGGGCGGCGACAGTTGGCACGACGTAAGCAGTACCTATAACCTGCTGCCCACAGCGGACTGCCGCATTACTAACGCGGTGTTCACAAATGAAGGGCAGCACAGCCTGTATCCGCAGAACGCGCACAGTCCGGCTATGGCCGGCAAAGGGTATACCGGCGTAACCTTCTACTACAAAACAGGCGCGGATGACACGCCGGGCCCCGTCACGCCGACAAATCCCGTGTATAGCTCGCCGCCGGTAATCACCTTAAAAGGTTCTCTGGAAACCGGTCTGTTCGTGGACGACGAGTATATCGAAGCCGGTTATAAGGCTGAGGACTGTTACGGAGTGGATATCACAAGCTCCGTCAGGGTGACAAACAATATCAACATGCGGGCGCCGGGCTATTATACAGTGGAATACGAGGCGAAAGACGCCGGCGGCAACAGCGCCCGCGCGGCGCGCACCGTCAAAGTGACGGAGCGCAAAGAACCGCCGCGTTCTCCTGCGGCGCCGGTGCTGACCATAATCGGCTCCGATCCAATTGTTCTGCATGTTGGCAGCAACACTGCCTACAAAGAGCAGGGGGCCCTTGCAGTGGACGAAGCGGACGGAGACATCTCAAGACAGGTCCAGCTCAGCGGCAATGTGGACAGAAACAAGGCCGGGACCTACACGGTCACATACAAAGTGACGAACAGCGCCGGCCTTCAGGCGACGGCTACGCGCACCGTCCGTATCCTCGCGGCAAGTGAAACCAAGCTGCCGCGCCAGACATATAATTTCAGCGGACAGGGCAAGGCGGTGTCTACCGTCACACATAAAAATGTCGTAGCGGATAACGCGGGGTTCATGGATTTTGGCGTTACCTCCTTGGATAAAGGCATGACCATAAAGGTGGACGTCAAGGATCAAAAGAACGGAGCCACGGTGTTTACGAACACCTATACCGGTACAGGCAGCACGCAGTTCCGCGCGGAGAAGGGCACGTATGACGTGAACGTCACCATTGCTGCGGGTAACGGCAACAGCAAATACGGGGTGCGGCTCGAAACGCCGGAAACGATTACCTACACCTTCAAAGAGCCCGAAGTGCCGCTCTCGAGTCCGGAACTGATA
>WRCT01000179.1 GCA_009783775.1 Clostridiales bacterium
AAAGTAATAGTAGGCCACGCGGCCCGCAGATGGGTCGGGCGCGTAGTCCGTGGTCGCGTAATCAAAGCCGGCCATGGCGGCTTGCAGCTTTTCGTAGGCCGATTCGCATTCCTGCTCGTAGTCAAAGCTGCCGTGCTCGAACACGATATACTCGCCTGCGGGTACGGGCAGTAGGAGCATTTGCGCGGGGGTCTCGCCGTCCCAGTCGGCGGGCAGGCGCGCGCCGTAGGCCTCGGCGCTCGTGTCGGCCTCATAGAGCCGCGCCATGATCTGGCCGCTGTATTGGCCGAGCAGGCCGTCCTGCCCGTCCAGCTTGCCCTGAACGCTGTCTAAAAGGCCCGAGATGGTGTCGCAGTCCAGGTCGGGCTTTGCGTCCATCTTCTCCCAGAAGTCGAAATAGCCGTCGCTCTCATAGTTCTTCACGCACAGGAACTTGTGCGCGGCAATAGACACGAAATAGATTTTGATGTCGCCTGATGATTTGATCATACCGATTTCTCCCAATCCCAATAAGTAACGGTCGAAGGTGACGAGTTTGGTCCGCAGCGCCAGGGGTTTCGGCTTGGCGCGATAGGTGCTGGGCGGAAGGCCGTAAGCCGCCTTGAACGCGCGGCAAAAGGCCTCGTGCGAGGAAAAGCCGTAGTCCACCGCAATGTCCAGGATACTCTTTTGCGTATCGCGCAGGTCGATCAGCGCGAACGCGAGCCGCCGTTTGCGCAGGTAGTCGCGCAGGGAGATGCCCGCCAGCGCATGAAATTGGCGCGTCATATGAAACGCGGAATAACCCGCCGCCCGCGCGATCGCGTCCAGCATCAGACCGTCGTCGTCCCTATTCTCGATACAGCGGTCGATCCCGTCCACGATCTCCTGCACCTGCCTGTGCCAGTCGTACAACTCGTTACCCCCTTTCGTCCTGCTTTCAGTTTAGGCTTTTTATTGGGTATGCGTTTGATTTTGGTTGCTGTAAATTTATTTTTTAGGGGAAAACTTTTTTGTAAAAAAGTCTTCCCCTAACCCCTTTCAAAAAACTTTCATAGTTTATGATGGCTGATTGACAATGCCTGTGAACAGTATTTGTCTGCCGCCATCACGGGTATACCTATAGAGGACAAAGGCAAAGGGTTTGTCACAGCGCATTTCAAAGGGTTCGGTAGGTTGGGGGCCAAATCCTCTTCCATACATCGCAACGACCGTTACCGCCGCGGCGGTTGTACCTTTCTCGTCCACCTCAATGACGGCCTTGTGTTTCACATCCGATACCCAAACGGGCAAATTCTCCTCAATCAATCCTCCGGTGAGGGGCGCAGCCTCCGGGTCAAACAAAGGTACGCCCAAAGCAAATAATGTTTCTTCCAATCCCTTAATGTCACTTTCAATGGAAAAGCGCGGCAGCAGCAGATTGACTGTTGCATAAACAGAATCCTCACGCATTTTATTGAAATACTCGCTTGTCATGGACGAAAGCAGCCCTGCCGCGTCCCCGTCCTTTGGCAAGAGGATATACATTCCGCCTCCGGTCTTAAAGGGAAGCAGGGTCGCTTGCATCTGCGCATCCTCATAATAGGCCTGCTCATCACACTTACTCTGCATGAACCAGGCTTTGCTGTCCCCCGTCGGGGCATGAAACACGTCCTGTTTTGTCTGTTCGGGATCAAACTCACTGTCCCATCTGTCGGAAAAGTAAATCGCGTTGGCAATGGCGGCAACGGTCCCGGGGTCAAATTCCTGTATGATTTCGGGGATTAACCCCTCTGTGTTCTCGTCGGCCCAGCGGTTTACCGCGTCGACTGCGTCACGGGTGCGAAAGTCCACGCCAAAGACATTGCCGCGATAATAGTCGTAAAACGAGCGGGCAAACCCCTCGCGCAGCGTCTGCTCATGACTGAGAAAGATCGCATTGGCGATCTGTAGGGGGTTGTGATAGGTCCCCCCATATTCTTCTGCTCGTTCCTTATCCCGCATATTCATCAAATCGAATAGCATACGCGATGCCGCTTGATTCAAATCCTCCCCGCTGACGCCGGGCGCGCCCAACGCCGCCAAGAGAGCGTCTTGATACTGCGCGTCCGTCGCGTTTACCAACGCGGCAAACGGCATCCAAACAGAAAAGGGCGAGCAGACAAAATTTTTGTCCCCCACCTCTTTCGCCAGCGCCGCACTCAGCCGAAAAGCAAAATCATTCGCGCCTGCGGCGGCGATTTCCGCCTGCGGATTGGGGTTTCTGAACGCGTCGATCAGCGCGGCCGGTTCGTATGAAGGGGTCTCCAAAGGTGCTGCCGTGCTGTTTGGCGTTGCTTTTGGCGTCGGCTCAGTCGACGCGGGAGTATTTCCCCTGCCGCAGGCAGCGAAGGAAAGCACCATCGCAAGCGCCAGAACAAGTGCGATACTCTTTTTTATCATATCCATTTCCTCCTTCATGATCTTCGGCAAAAGTGGTTTGCGGCGCACTACGGTCGGTTGACAATACCGGTGAACAGAACCTGCGCGCCGCCGTCGTGGGTATCGCCGTAGAGAATGAACACAAAGGGCTTGTCGCAGCGCATAATAAAGGGTTTGGTTTCCTCAAAAAACGGCGCGCTGTCCACCATGACGATGACCGTGACCGCCGCCGCGGTCGTTCCCTTTTCGTCCACGGCGATTTTCGCCTTTTGGATCACCTGCGATACCGATAGTGCTTTTCCCTCAGCCAGTCTGTTCAAAGGCGTCGCTATCGGATCAAACAGCGGTACGCCCATGTCAATCAGGGCCTCTTCCAATCCTGCAACATTGTGTTCGATAGAGAAACGCGGCAACAGCAACTCCCCCGTGGCGGGCACGGCCTTGGTCAGTATGCTTTCAAAGGTTTCATTTGTCAGGGAGGATAGCAGGCCCGTCGCGTTCCCGTCCTTGGGCAGCAGGATATATAACCCGCCGCCTGTTTTGAAGGAAAGCGAAGTGGCTTGCAGCCGCTCGTCCTCGTAATAGATCTGACCGTCGCCCCCACGCCGCATGAACCAAGCCTCGCTGTCCCCCGCCGGAGCGTGAAATACGTCTTCTTCCGTCTCGTCGGGGTCAAATTCCCAATCCCATCTGTCGGAGAAATAAATCGCGTTGACCAGGGCGGCGATGGTGTTCGGGTGAAACTCCCGCACGATTTCGGGGATCAACCCTTCCGTATTCTCGTTTGCCCAGCGGTTGACCTCGTCTACCGCGTCGGGGGAGAGAAAGTCCACGCCCATAACTGCGCCACGGTAGCAGTCCGCGAAGGTTTGGGCAAACTCCCTGTACAGGGTCGCGCTCTGCCGCACAAAGATGGCGTTGACGATCTGCAAGGGGTTGTGATCGCATTCGACCCATTCCGCCCGGTCCGTGTTCGTCAAGTCATAGAGCAGCCGCGAGGCCGTTTCGTTCAGCTCCGCCGCGTCAAGGTCGGACGCGCCCAATGCGGTCAGCAGCTCGTCTTGATAGCGCGCGTCCGTGGCGTTTGCCAACGCGGCCAGCGGCAGCCAAACGGAGAAGGGCGCGCAGACAAAGTTACCGTCCCCTATCTCTTTCGCCAGCGCCGCGCCCA
>WRCT01000180.1 GCA_009783775.1 Clostridiales bacterium
GCGGGACGGGCGCTTGAAATACGGCTACAAGGCCTCGGTCTCCGCCTTCCGCAACTACTTGTTCCTGGCCGACAACGGCGGCCGCCTGCAATGCGTGGATATGAACACGCTGCGCCTGCTCTATGTCGTGGACCTGGGCGGGGAGGCGGACGCCTCCGTGGTCGTGGAGGAGGACGGCAGAGACGGCACAATCTATCTCTACGCGGTTTCGCAAACGCGCGAGCAGATCCCGGGCCTGCCCGAGGGCTGGGGTTATTGCAGTTTCAAAAAGATCGACGGCTTTTCCGGCAAGGTTATCTGGGAGAAAAAACAGGTCAGCTATGTGGACGCGGACATCGACCGCACGGGCAGCAAATCCACGCCCCACGTCGGCAGCGGCGCGATCGGCGATCTGGTCATCTGCGCCTATTACGGCGCGGGCCTGCCGCGCGAGGACGCGGACGGCGAGCAGAGCTATGTGCTGGGCGGCTGCCTGGTCGCTTACGACAAGCGCACCGGCGACGAGGTGTGGCGCGTGGAGCAGGAGGGCTTGGGCGATTACTTTGCCTCGCCGCTCGTGATTTATTCCACACGCGGCAACGCCTACCTGGTCGCCTGCGACCGTTTGGGTTTTGTCCGGCTCTACAACGCGCGCAAGGGCACGCAGCTGGGCGAGGCCCTCAACCTCGGCGCGCGGATCGACGGCACGCCCGTCGCCTTTGAAAACTATATCGTCATCGGCACCAAGGGCAACGCCGCCGGCCAGGGCGCGAAACTTTACGGGCTGAAAATTGAATGATCCCTTCGCGTAGGGGCGATTATCAATCGCCCACAAGAGTGGCGTGTTGAGAGTGGAGAGTGGAGCGAAGGATAAGACAGCGTACACGCTGTTTTTTTGATGGGATTATAACAATGCAGCAAAACGCAATTAAGGCGTTTTTTTATCTGTCAGCCCCAAAAGATAATCCATGCTGACGCCATAATAACGGGCCAATTTAATGACGGCCTGTATAGGGATATTTCTTGTGCCGCTTTCATAGCCGGAGTAGGTTCTCTGCGCCACATTCAAGATGTGCGCGACATCTTTTTGCGTTAAATCTTTGTCCTCTCTTATATCGCGAATACGTGGGTATCTCATTGCTGTCACCTCTGAGATACAGCATATACTGCTCATTTTGAGCTATTGCTTTTCAGCTCAAAATGAGCTAAAATGTGGACGAGGTGATGATTATGGAATTGTATCAAGAAATCCTGGAGGGAATGATCAAGCAGGAAATAGACCTTGTAAATGCCACAAGTTATAAAGCGTTGAAAGAAATAAAAACGATAATCGAAAATGATACTCTTTCTGATTTTGAATGCATCGAGGAGATTGTATGTGTATTTGAACGATTGGGAAGTAACGGTGGAAACCGGCACGATTTCGGATAAGGAGCTTTCGGCGCGTTCCCCTTCATGCTGCACTCTCCGCTCTCGCGGGCAATCATAGGCCGCCCCTACTAATACCTAAAAGCTACACATATTCTGTCCCATGAACATCCTGCTTGTGGGCAATCCCAACTGCGGCAAAACGACGCTGTTCAACCGTTTGACCGGCGCGCGCGCCCGCGTATCCAATCGCATGGGCGTGACGGTGGATTTGGCCTCCCGCCGCGTGCGCGGGCTGGACGCGGTGCTGACCGATCTGCCCGGCCTCTATTCCCTGCGCGGGTCGGGCGGGGCGGACGAGGGCCTTGCCGCAGTGCAGATTCTGAGGGGGTGTCAGCGGGGGTGTCAGGGGGAGGGGTGTCAGGGGGACGGTTCCCCTGACACCGCAGTGTCAGAGCGAACCGTCCCCGCTGACACCGACACCCTCGACCAAAAACCGGAGCTGATCCTCAATATCGTGGACGCGACCAACTTGGGTCGCAACCTGCGCCTCACCACGCAGCTTATGGAACTGGGCCTGCCCATGATTCTCACGCTCAATATGATGGACGAGTGTAAAGCAAAGGGGATCGTCATCGACCCCGCCGCGCTGCAAGCCGCGCTGGGTCTGCCTGTGGTTCCCATTTCCGCGCGATTTGGGCAGGGGATACCCGAACTGCTCGCCCAAATACGGGCAGGCGGGACTGTTCCGCGGCCTATGCGGCGGGGGCAAGCCCCCGCCCTACCGTTGTACCGCGAAGCGGCGCCAAAGCCGGACCGGATCCTGGAACGCCCCGTGTTGGGCCTGCTTGTCTTTGCCGCTGTGATGGGGTTGGTCTTCACCCTGACCTTCGACACCTTGGGCGCCTGGCTGTCAGACGGTATGGGCGCGCTCATGGAACATTGGCTGATCGGCCCGACCGCCCTGCGGTTGGCGCGCGCGCCAGCCTGGCTCTCGGGCCTGCTGGTGGACGGTCTCCTGCGCGGCATAGCGGGCGTGCTGGCCTTTCTGCCCCAGGTCGCCTTGCTGTTCGGGCAGCTCACGATTTTAGAGGACGCGGGTTACTTAAGCCGCGTGTCCTTTCTGATGGATGGCCTGCTGGCAAAGATCGGCTTAAACGGCAAGGCCTTTGTGCCCCTGCTCATGGGCTTTGGCTGCACCGTGCCCGCCCTGCTCGCCACGCGTGTGATGGACTGCCCGCGCGAGCGCAAACGCGCCGCGTTGCTGCTGCCCTATCTCAGCTGCTCGGCCAAACTGCCCGTTTACGGCCTGCTGGCGCGTTGCTTTTTCCCTGCGCACAGGGGGCTGGTCGTGCTCTCGCTCTACGCGCTGGGCATTGCCGTTGGCGTGTTGGTGCTGCTGGTGACAAAGCACATTCAAAAAGACGGCGATGACGCGCCCTTTCTGATGGAGCTGCCGCCCTACCGCCGTCCGGCCTTGAAAAACGCCTGGATCCAGATCGCCGACCGCACAGGACACTTCCTCTGGCGCGCGGGCACGGTGATCCTGCTCATGTCCGTTCTGATTTGGGCCACGCTGCACTTCACGCCCCGCCTGATTTACACGGAACAAATGCAAACCAGCCTTGCCCATGCGCTGGGCGAGCGGCTCGCGCCCCTGCTCAAGCCGCTGGGGTTCGGCACGGCCGCCGCTGCCGTTGCCCTGCTCACCGGTCTGGTGGCCAAGGAGGCGGTGGTGGCCACGCTGCTGCTGTTCTACGGCACAGAGGCCGCGCTGACCCAGGCCTTCACGCCGCTCTCCGCCTATTGTTTTCTGGTTTTTGTTCTGCTCTACCCGCCCTGCTTTGCCGCTTTAGCCACCCTGCGCCGCGAAACGCGCAGCTTTCGCTTTACGCTGACCGTCATCTTTTTGCAGTTCATGCTTGCTTATGGGATTGCAAGTTTGATTCAAATAATAGGGAATAAGCAATAAGGCATAATGAAGGTGTGCTAACGCACGAATGATGGGTTGTTTGAGGATATAATGAAAAAAACTGCGTCTGCAGTTTTCTCGCAATTTATTCCTTATTCCCTATTAATGCCAATCACGAGTAGAAAAAGGCAAGGGAGGCGAGGCGAGCAAAGATAAAAGCGATGAGGCCATTCTCTGAGCGCACCTTGGAAGCGAACTGGATTTGGGTTTTCTGCTGAATCC
>WRCT01000181.1 GCA_009783775.1 Clostridiales bacterium
CCCATGCAAACCCCTAAATAAAACCGCCGAAGAAATTCAATTCTCCGGCAGTTTATGGACAGTACTCAAATCAGGCGCCTTAATCAGTGGTTCCAATGACGGGGGGGATAGGCGTCATGAGCTCCATTCCAGCGTCATTGCGAGGAGCGCGCAGGAAATGTGTGTCGGGGGAAACACGACGAAGCAATCCAGTAAACCAAATATCATATCATCGACTGCAAGCAAAGAAAATCCAGCAAACCAAGCAACGCGTAATTGGCTGTAATCAAAGAAAACGCCCCGCGTTTTCTTCGTTCACTGTACATTGTACACTGTACATTGTACATTCCTAAAACAGCTTTATCATTTCCTGGTGCGGCAGTTCGTCGATATGCCAGATGTCGCGCGCGTATTCCTGCACCGTGCGGTCGGAGGAGAACTTGCCGGCAAACATGGTGTTTTGCAGGCACTTGCGGGTGAAACCCAGCACGTCGGTCGTGTCCGCGATCGCGCGCAGTTTCATCTCGATATAGGGCAGGAGCTCTAAAAGGACGAAGTAATGATCCGGCTTGGACCAGCTGTTGCCCAAAAGCAGGGCGCGGTGCAGCTCGGAAAACACGCCGCTGTGGTTATCCGAGAACGTGCCGTCGATCAACGAATCCACCACACGGCGCACGCGCGGCTCGTAGTCGTAGATGGTCTTGGGGCTGTACTGCGCCTTGAGCGCGTTGAGTTCATCGACCGTGTAGCCGAAGATATAGTTGTTTTCCAGCCCCGCCTGCTCGACGATCTCGACGTTCGCGCCGTCCATGGTGCCTAATGTCACCGCGCCGTTGAGCATGAGTTTCATATTGCCCGTGCCGCTGGCCTCGGTGCCCGCCGGCGAGATCTGCTCGGAGATATCCGCTGCGGGAATGAGGTGCTCCGCGTAGCTGCAGTTGTAGTTTTGCACGAACACGACGCGCATTTTGTCGTTGACGCGGGGGTCGTTGTTGATCTTGTTCGCGATCTCGTTGATGAACTTGATGATCGCCTTGGCACGCACATAACCCGGCGCGGCCTTCGCGCCGAAGATAAAGGCGGTGGGCACGAAATCGGTAATGCGGCCGTCGATGATACCGTAGTAGATGTCCATGATGGCCAGCGCGTTTAATAGCTGCCGCTTGTACTCGTGCATACGCTTGACCTGCACATCGAACGCGAAATGCGGCGGAATCTGCACGCCCTCTTTTTCGAGAATGACGCGGGAGAGCTGTTCCTTTTTGATCTGCTTGACCGCACGAAATTCGGCCAGGTCCTCATCGGATTGGAAGGCCGCCAGCCGCTCTAAGTCCATCAGGTCAGTCAGCCAGCCGTCGCCGATACGTTTGGTGATAAAGTCCGACAACTCCGGATTGCACAGGCCCAGCCAGCGGCGCTGCGTGATGCCGTTGGTCATGTTGAGGAAGCGTTCGGGATAGAGCAGGTACCAATGGTGCAGCACGCTGTCCTTTAATATCTGCGTGTGGATCTCCGCCACGCCGTTGATGTGGGAGGAGCAGTAGGCGGCCAGGTTCGCCATGCGGACCAGGTTGCCGCAGATGATCGTATAGGGCGCGCACTCCATGTGCCGCGCCATCACCTCGCCGCAGAGGCGGGTGTTGATCTTGTGAATGATGTCGAAGATCTCGGGCAGAATGCTCTTGAAGAGGTTGACGTCCCATTGCTCTAAAGCCTCGCTCATGACGGTGTGGTTTGTGTAAGAGAAGGTCTCGCGCGTGATGTCAAAGGCGGCGTCAAAGTCCAGGCCGTGGAGCATGAGCAGACGGATCAGCTCGGGAATGCTGACGGCGGGGTGGGTGTCGTTCAGTTGAATGGCGTAGTATTTGGCGAACTCGGTGACGGGCCGGTTTTCCTTGGCAAAGTTGTTGAGCATATCCTGCAGCGAGGCGCTGGACAGGAAGTATTGCTGCTTTAAGCGCAGCTTTTTGCCCGCCGTGGTGGTGTCGTTGGGATAGAGCACGCGGGTGATGTCCTCGACCGCGTTTTTCTCGAGCACGGCCAGCGCGTATTCCTGGTCGTTGAAGAGCTGGAAGTCAAAGTCCTGCACGGCCTCGCTCTGCCAGAGCCGCAGGGTGCCGATGTTGTCCGTGCCGTAGCCCAGGATCGGCATATCGTAGGGCACGGCGCGCACGGTCTGGTCGGCAAAGGTGACGAGGACCTCGCGCGTGTCGCGGCGGCGGCTCCAGGGATCGCCGAAACGCTGCCAGTCGTCGGCCTTTTCGACCTGGAAACCGTCCTTGAAACTCTGCTTGAACAGCCCGTACTTATAGCGAATGCCGTAGCCGTCCAGCGGCAGGTTTTGCGTCGCGGCGGAATCCAAGAAACAGGCGGCGAGCCGGCCCAGACCGCCGTTGCCTAACGCGGCGTCCTCGATCTCCTCGAACATGGCGAGATCCAGTCCCTCTTCGGCGAACGCGGCCTTTACGTCACCCAAAATGCCCAGCGCGTAAAGGTTGTTGTAGACCATGCGCCCCATGAGGAACTCGGCGGAAATATAGGCCGCGCTTCTCTCGCGCCTGTGCGCGTGCCGGCTCTCCATCCACCGCTCCGCGATGGCGGACATGACCACGGATCCCAGCGCGTCGTGCAGCTGAAAAACCGTGGCGCTCTTGAGTTCCTGCTGGTGGTTGCGTTTTAAGACCAGCTCATTTTTTTCCATGATGCCGTCAATCTTCATGCCGTTGCCCCTTATCATTATATAGCGATATCAGAAAGCATTATAGCATAGTCCTGCCCTGAATGCAAAAAAATCCGACACTTTGTGACGGATTTTCTTGTAAAAAGTTTGTAAGGTTGGGAGAGTCGTGCCCATGCGCCCCCAACGCCCCCTTGTCTTGTGTCTTGCCGTCTTGCCATCGTCCCTACGACGCTTCTTTTATTTTCAGCAGCGCGGCGGCGTCCGCCAAATCCCGCTTACTTTTGACCGCAACAAAGAAGGAATGCCCCATCGCGCATACGTCGGCGTCTGCGATTGCTTTCTTTGCACGGTCCGACAGGGGCGACTGCAACGCGGTCTCAACGGCTTTATTGCCCAAAACAAACGCGATGATAAAATGATTGTCGCAGGGCACGAAATAGAACAGCGTTCTTTTTCCCTGTCTGTAAATAAGATTCCAGCCCGCCTTTTTGCTGTACATTTTCCATTCTTGACTGATTCCCTGATAGTTTTCCGCGACATGGGACTTGAACCTGTCCCACAGCGGCTTGTTCTCGCCGATCGCGCAGTCGACCATGCTGTCGTTCGGGACGATCGCTTTGTCCTCAAAAATACTGGTCGCCATTGTGTCGCCTCCTGTGTTTTGTTTTTTGCCGCTAGGAAAACGGCCGGCGGGCGCAGTAGAAATTTTTCTTCCAGTATGCGGAGACCGGACGCCGCACGACCTTGCCATTGCCCTTGTCATTGGAACCGCTGATTAAGTCTTGAGAACGGGGGCGAAAAATGGTATAATGAATGCATGAAAAAGCAGTTATCATTTAGTGATGTTGAGTATGCCGACAAGCGCAA
>WRCT01000182.1 GCA_009783775.1 Clostridiales bacterium
AGATACATAGATTATAACGCATTACGATAAAGTACGTCAATATGCATTTTCGAATTTGACAAAAAAATTAAGCCGTAACGGGCTTTTCAGGGTTTATTTCCTTATTCAACTGTCAAAGACCCGTCTTTCGTATCTGCTCATGTAAAGGTATTATATTACAAGGAATAACAAATGCAAAGATATTATGAATATTATTTTTTGCAAGACAGGGCCTGCATATCTATGTTATAATGACCAAACACGCAGAATGAGAAAATGGATAGATATGGATTTTGAGATGGAGAAACAACGATTTCCCCCCGACTATGCATTGGGGCTGACGGACAAAGAAGTGCGTGCGCGAAACGCGCAGGGTTTGGTGAATGTCCTGCCGAACCGTATCACAAAGACCACGCGGCAAATCCTGCGGGATAATATTTTCACCCTTTTCAATTTATACAACTTTATCATCGGTCTCGCCCTGTTTGCCATTGGCGCCTACTCCAATATGGTTTATCTCGCCATTGTGATGACCAATATCGCCATCGGCATTATCCAGGAGCTGAACGCGAAACGTCTGGTGGAAAAGCTGTCCCTCATCGGTCAGGTGAAGGCGCACGTCGTGCGAGACGGGGAAGAACGCTGCGTTCCCGTCGATGAGCTGGTACTTGATGATGTCACCCTCCTCACAGCGGGGGATCAGGTTTGCGCCGATTCGACCGTTTTGCACGGTGAGGCAGAGGTGAATGAATCCCTGCTGACCGGTGAATCGGAACCCATAATAAAATCACAGGGAGACAGTTTGCTTTCCGGCAGCTTTATTGTCAGCGGCAAGTGTTATGCGCAGGTGGAGCACGTCGGCGAAGAGAATTACGCGGCCAAGCTGGCGCAGGAGGCAAAAAAGCACAAGAAACAAAATTCGGAGCTGCTAAACGCCATGCGGCGTATCACCCGCATAACCGGCTACTTTATTGTACCGATCGCCACGCTCATGTTCCTGGAGGCCTTTGTGCTGCGCGCCGATTCTATCAGCCTTTCCATCATCGCCACCTCGGCGGCCCTGCTCGGTATGCTGCCCAAGGGTATGGTGCTGCTGATCAGCACCGCGCTGGTGATCGGCATCATCAAGCTTGCCCGAAAGAAAATCCTGGTCCAGGGCCTGCACGCGATCGAGACGCTGGCGCGGGTGGACGTGCTGTGCCTGGACAAAACCGGCACGATCACGGAGGGCAAGATGTCCGTCTCCGATATCATTCCATTGGAGCAAAGCGCCATGCCTGTCTCGGTGCAACAGGCGCTGGGCCTCTTTGTCGGCGCGAGCGAGGACAACAACGCCACCTTTGCCGCGTTAAAAGAGCACGCAGAGCCGGAACAGAGTTATTCTGTTCTCAGCAAAATCCCGTTTTCCTCTGAAAGAAAATGGAGCGCCGTTGCCTTTGAAACGCTGGGAACACTGGCCCTGGGCGCGCCCGAGAAGATCGTCTCCGACCACAGCGTCTCCGACCACAGCGTCTCATTGCCGCGTGAGATAACAGACGCTCAAAACGCGGGCAAGCGGATTCTGCTGCTTGGGTTTTCCAAAGATCTGATAACCGAAAGCACGCTGCCCCAAATGACGCCCGTCGCGGCAGTTATCCTGCACGATCCCATACGCAAAGACGCGAAGAAAACGCTGGACTTCTTCAAGCAGGAGGGTGTCGCCGTCAAGGTCATCTCCGGCGACAATCCTGTCACGGTCAGCCAAGTGGCAAAGCAGGCGGGGTTTGCGGACCATCCAGCCTATCTGGATATGACGGAGATTACCGCCGAGGAAGAAATATTTAAGGCGGCACAGACCTGCTCCATCTTCGGACGGGTGACGCCCCATCAGAAGAAAATATTGATCCAAGCCTTCCAAAGCAAAGGGCACACCGTGGCTATGACGGGCGACGGGGTCAACGACGTGCTCGCGCTCAAGGAGGCGGACTGCGGCATCGCCATGGCGACGGGCAGCGACGCGGCCAAACAGGTCTCGCAGCTGGTGTTGGTCAATTCGGACTTCACCGCGTTGCCGGACGCGGTAATGGAGGGCAGGCGGGTGGTGCACAATGCCACGCGTTTCGGCGGCGTGTTCCTGATCAAAACGCTCTACACCGTGTTGCTGGCCCTGTTCTTTATCATCATCAACGCGCCCTTTCCGTTCATCCCGTTGCAGATCACGCTTTACGACCTTTTCATCGAGGCCTTCCCCTCGTTTGCCCTGATGATGGAACCGAACCGGTCGCGGCTGCGTCACGCGTTCCTGCCCACAGTACTCAAAAACGCCCTGCCTTTCGCGCTGTTTATCCTGTTTCAGGTCATTGCAACCACCGTGTTTGCGCCCCGCTTTGGTCTGACAAACGACGCGGCGGTCACCTGTATGTTCTTTGCCACGGGTATCGCCGGCGCCTTGGCGCTGCTGAAGGCCTGCCTGCCCCTAAACAAACTGCGCATTCTGATTTACATCCTGGCGACGGGCGGATTCTTTGTATCGGCGCTGCTTTTTGGCGGCATACTGCATCTTGAAATGCCGGCCACGGCCGCCTTATTGCCCGTCGGCATTGCCGCGTGCGTTGCCGGCTGCCTGGCCGTGGCGGCGGCCATATTGATCCACTATTCCAAACGCAAACAAGAGAGGAACGCATGAAATTCTTTCAAGAGAAATTAAGCAATATTTATCAACTTCTGCAAACCGATTCCGATAGCGGACTGTCCGAACAGCAAGTCAAGGAAATCCGGCAACTGGTTGGTTCAAACGTCTTTGAGGAAGAAAAAAAGGAGACCGTCTGGCAGAAGATTCTGCACCACCTCAAAGATCTTACCTCGCTGATCCTGCTGACGGCGGCGGCCATTTCGCTGTTCTTGGCGATTACCGAAGGTCATGGCTTTGCCGAGCCCATTGTGATTCTGTCCATTGTCATCATCGACACCATTCTCGCCGTCTATCAGGAGATGGACGCGGAGCGGGCGTTGGAGGCATTGAAAAGTCTGCACGCGCAAATGACGGTCGTTTTGCGCGAGGGCCGCAAACAGACGATTGACGCGACCGAACTGGTCCCGGGCGACATCATTGTTCTGGAGGCGGGGGACTCCATTCCCGCCGACGCGCGCCTGATCGAAAGCATCAACCTCAAAGTCGAGGAGTCCGTGCTGACGGGGGAGAGCGTGCCCGCCGAAAAAGACGCTCAGGCTGAGATTGACCCCAAGGCGCAGTTGGGCGACCAGCTGAATATGCTGTTCTCCGGCTGCCTGATCACAAACGGCAGGGCCAAGGCAGTTGTAGTGGAGACCGGTATGCGCACCGAGATGGGCAAGATCGCCGGTATGCTCAATAACACGGCGCGTGTGAAAACCCCGCTGCAAAAGCGTATGATCCAGTTTGCGAAACTCCTGACCGCCGTTGCGGTCATCTCCGCTGTTATTCTCTTTGTCATTCAGCTTTCACGCGGCGAGCATATCTTGAACATCCTGCTCAACGCCGTCGCCCTGGCGGTGGCGGCCGTGC
>WRCT01000183.1 GCA_009783775.1 Clostridiales bacterium
CATAAGCCTCACATTCCATTCTGCGCTGCGCGCCGGAGCTCATTGCGATGTGATTACGCCTGTATACCGAATTCGCGGGGCGGGCTGAGTTGTGCCCGCAAAGGAGCTGCTATTTTTTCAGGCGTGGGTCGAACGCGTCCCGCAGCCCGTCGCCAAAGATGTTGAGCGCCAGCACGACAATGAGGATGGCAAGCCCGGGATAGGTGGAGAGCCAGGGCGCGTCGAAGATGTACTGCCTGCCCTCGCTGAGCATGGCGCCCCACTCGGGCGTGGGCGGCCGCAGTCCGAGTCCGAGAAAACTGAGACTTGCAGCCGAAAGGATCGCCGAAGCCACGCCCAACGTGGCCTGCACGATGATCGGCGCCATGCAGTTGGGGAGGATATTGTACATGATAATGGCAAAATTGCTGTCGCCGATTGCCTGTGCGGCCTCGATGAATTCGCTGTCCCGGATGGAGAGCACGGCTGCGCGCACAACCCTTGCATAAGAAGGGACGGTGGAGATGCCGACGGCGATCATGACATTGACAAGTCCAGGGCCGAGGATGTTGACGATGGCAATCGCAAGCAAAATGCTGGGAATCGCCAGCAGAGTATCAACAAACCGCATAAGAATGTTGTCGAGCCGCCCCCGGTAGAAGCCGGCCAGCGCGCCGATAAGTCCGCCGGTCAGCGCCGAAAAGGAGACCGCGATGAATCCGACCATCAGGGAGATACGCGCTCCGTAAATGATACGGCTTAAAATATCCCGCCCGTAGTTGTCGGTTCCGAGCAAATGGGAGAGAGAAGGCGGTTGCTTGAGCGCCTTCATGTTTTGCAGTTCGTATGGGAAGGGGGCGATGTAGTCGGCAAAAATCGCGCACAGAATAAAAAGCAGCAGCACAAACAACCCTGCCATGGCGGCTTTGTTGCGTTTCAGGTTGCGGTAGGCCTCGGCGTATGGGTTGCGCGCCTTGGGCGGAGCCGGCTTGGTTGCCACGGCGGAATTGGTGTCCATCTTCTCTCCCTCCCTCACTTCTTATAATGCTCTTTGACGCGGGGGTCCACGTACGCGTAGAGGATATCGACGATTAGGTTAACAAAGACAAACAGGGACGCGGTGATGATGACGCCGCCCTGCACAACCGGGGTGTCCTTGGCGCGGATCGAGTCGATCATCAACCGCCCGATCCCGGGCCATGCAAAAACCGTCTCGGTCAGGATTGCGCCGCCCAGCATCAGCCCCATCTGGAGGCCGGCCACCGTTATGATCGGGATCAGCGCGTTCTTGAGCGCGTGCTTTAGGATAATCACCCGGGGCGGCAGCCCTTTCGCCTTCGCCGTGCTGATATAGTCCTGGCTCAGCACTTCCAGCATGCTCGACCGGGTCATCCGGGTGATGATGGCAGCCGACTGAGTACCCAGCGCGATGGCCGGCAGGATTAGGTAGGAGAGATTTTTGGCCCCCGAGACGGGTAACCAGCGCAAATTGACAGCAAACACCAAAATCAGCATGATGCTCAGCCAAAAGTTCGGGGTGGAGAATCCTATCAGAGCGAGCACGGTCGAGATCCGGTCGAAAATGGAGTATTGTTTGGTCGCGGCGATAATGCCCACAGGGATGCCGATCAGCAACGCGACAACGATCGCGGCCAGCGCCAACTGCGCGGTGTACGGCAACGCAGCCATCAAGCGGTTGAGTACGGGTTGTTGATCTTTGAGCGACACCCCGAAATCAAGGGAGAGCAATCCTTTTAAAAAGGAAAGAAACTGTATGTAAAGAGGGCGATTGAGTCCCATCACTTCCCTCATATTGGCAATATCTTCGGGCGAAGCCTGCGGTCCCAGTATGATCTGTGCGGGATCGCCGGGAGCCAGTTGCATCAACATGAACACGATCAGCGACACGCCCAGCAACACGGGAATGAGCATGAGAATTCTTTTGAGGATAAATCTCAACATCAGACGAAAGCCGCCTTTCAGAAAAATCGAATCTGCAAATCAACTTTCATTTGTGCGCGCACGCAAAAATAAATGCTTCGGGTTATCGCAGGAACTCCTGCGATAACCCGAAGCTGTATCCTGTTGGCAATACCATAAAAACTTCACAGAGAATGAATTATTTTGTGATATCAATCGAGTAGAATCGAAACAAGGTAGTCGGGACCGGCTTGAACCCGGTGACGTGTTTGTTCATGCCGACCATGTAGTTGTTGACTGACAAGAAGTCCCAGACCGCGTCCTCGACGATGAGCGCCGAGGCATCCTGATACATCTTGGTGCGCGCCGCGGGGTCAAATTCCGACCTGGCCGCGTCCAGTAGGCGGTCAACCTCCGCGTTTTTGTAGAAAGAGCGGTTACCCTGATTTCCCCAGGCTCTGGAGTGGAAGTTTGAATACATGCCGTTATCAGCGTCAGCGGTGACGGTGGTCCAGCCAAGAATGAACATTGGCACACCTTCGGCTGTCCTTGCGAGGTAGGGGCCCCACTCGATGATCTGAAGCTCCAGTTCGACACCGATCTCTTTGAGCTGCTCTTTCAGCACGGTTGCGATTTTGGCGTCCTCTTCCTTGTCACTCAAATAGAGGGTGGTAGAGAAGCCGTTGGCATAGCCTGCGTCGGCCATAAGCTGCTTAGCTTTTTCAATATCCAGGCCATAGCCTTTCAGGGCGGGGTTGTAACCGTTGATTAGCGGGGCAAGCGGGCCGGTCAGCTGCTGAGCATTGCCCTCGTACGCGACATTGATGATCGCCTGGTTATCGGTCGCATAGTTGACGGCCTGGCGCACCCGTATATCGTCGAACGGCGCCTTGCGGTGATCAAATGCGATGTATTTCACAATAAAAGTGGAGATGGAATCGATTTTGAGGTCGGCCTCGTTTTCTATCACGCGCCGGTACTGCGGTGGGACATTAAGCACGATATCGACGCCACCAGTCTGCAATTCGGCGACTGCCGTCGCGCTTTCGGGGATGAAACGGATCACCATTTCATCTATCGCGGCCGGGCCGGCATAGTAGTCTTGGAATTTTTCAAGGGTAACTGCCTGATTTTTTGCCCATCTGACAAACTTGAACGCGCCGGTGCCGACCGGGTTCTGTCCGTAGTTGTCCCCGCCCGCAGTCACTGCCTTCTCATTCAGGATCGAACACGCCGCGTGGGTCAGGTTGTAGAGAATGGAGGCAAAGGGAGCCTTGGTCGTGATTTGAACGGTGTAATCGTCAATTGCAGTGGTCTTTTCCACCGAGGAGAGCATAAAAGCCGCAGCAGCGGCAGTCGCAGGGTCGATCAGCCGGTTGAAAGAGAAGGCCACGTCCAAGGCCTTGAGTTCCTCACCATTGTGGAATTTCACACCCTGGCGCAAGGTGAACTGCCAGTTCAATTCATCGACCCGCGCCCAATCAGTCGCCAGCATCGGGACGATGTTCATGCTGTCGTTGAGTGTGACCAGTGTGTCG
>WRCT01000184.1 GCA_009783775.1 Clostridiales bacterium
CAGTTTTTTTCCGCGACGGTCAGCTGCAGCAGGTCCGGCAGCAGGCCGCGCATATCATGCTCGGTTTTGGAGAGCAGCGGGCTGGAGATGAGCGCGCTGGAGGGTTTGACCTCCTTGACCTCGTACTGGATATCGACCAGCCCTACGCCCATCCAGTTCTTTGGGCGAATGTCGGCCGAGATCATGGTCTCTTTGCTCAGGAACAGATTCTCCACCATCTTAAGGGGAAAGCCCGCCACGGAGAGACCGGCCTGCGTTTGGAAGGTTAGAAGCGCGGTGTTGATCCGGCCGCGAATCTCGTTCGTCTCACGCAGCAGAGCGATGAACCGCCGGACCAGCTCGTTTTGCTTGTCCTTGAGCAGCTTATGCGCTTCCCGCGAGGTCTTGAGCCGCTTTTTATAGCGGGACAATTCCATGCGGGTCGGGGTGATCTTCATGGGGTCTCCCCTGTTTTCTCGGGATAGTATTTTTTGATATAGTCCTCGTCGATGCGTTTCAATTCGCCCTTGGGCAGAAGGGTCAGCAGCTCCCAGGAGAGCGTGAGGCTGTCGATAATGGAGCGGTTTTCATAGTAACCCTGGTTGAGAAATCGCTGTTCGAAGGCCTCGGCGAAACGCGTATAGTCGCGGTCCAGTTCGGAGAGCGCGCCCTCGCCCAGCACTGCCATAAGTTCCTTCGCGTTCTTGCCCAGCGCGTAAGCGGCGAACACCTGGTTCATCACGTCCGCGTGATCCTCACGGGTGCGGCCCTTGCCTATGCCCTTGTCCTTGAGGCGCGAGAGCGAGGTCAATACGTCAATGGGCGGGTGGATATGCTTATCTGCCAGCTCACGCGAGAGCAGCAACTGGCCCTCGGTGATATAACCGGTCAGGTCCGGAATCGGGTGCGTAATATCGCCCTCGGGCATGGTGAGGATCGGGATCTGGGTGATGCTGCCCTTCTTGCCGCGAATCCGACCCGCGCGTTCATAGAGCAGGGACAGGTTCGTGTACAGATAACCGGGATAACCCCTGCGGCCCGGGATCTCCCGACGCGCTGCCGAAATCTCGCGCAGGGCCTCGCAGTAGTTCGTCATGTCATTGAGAATGACCAGCACGTGCATATCCTTCTCAAAGGCCAGAAATTCCGCCGCTGTCAGCGCCATTTTGGGCGTTGCGATGCGTTCCATAGGCGGATCGCTCGCCAGATTGAGAAAGAGGATGGAATGCTCCAGCGCGCCCGTCTCGCGGAACTCGCGGATGAAGAAGTCCGCCTCCTCGAAGGTGATACCCAGCGCGCCGAACACCACGGCGAACCGTTCCTCGTCGCCCAATACCTTGGCCTGGCGCGCAATCTGCGCCGCCAGCTCTTTGTGCGGCAAACCGGCCTCTGAAAAGATGGGCAGCTTTTGTCCGCGCACCAACGTGTTCAGCTGATCGATGGAGGAAATGCCCGTCTGAATGAACTCATCCGGATAGTTGCGGACGATGGGGTTTAATGCCTCGCCGTTGATGTCCAGCTGCTTTTCGGGCACGATCGGCGTGTCGTTGTCCATGGGCCGGCCCAGCCCGTCGAAAATGCGGCCGATCATGGTCTCCGACACGTCCAGCGTGAACGGTTTGCCCATGAATCGCACCTTGGAGCCCTCAGGCACAATGCCCGCCGTGCCCTCGAAAACCTCGATGAGCGCCTTGTCCTCGTGAATTTCGATCACCTGTCCACGCCGCTTTTGTCCGCTCGCCAGGATCACTTCGACCAGTTCGTCATAGGCCGCGCCTTCGACGCCCTGCACTTCCAGCAATGGGCCGGCCGCTTTGGATAGATTGCGAAAGGATTTAATCATCGGCGGCCTCCCCGAAATGATGTTTGATGGTCTCCAGCGCCCGACTCGCATCACGCGCGATGATGTCAAGGGAATCTAACCCCTTTTCGGGTATAAACTTGACGCGGGCAATGCGCTCGCGGATTTCCCTTGTCCGCGTATAGAACGCGGAGAATTGCACCGTGCCCTTTTGTATCAGCGTGAGCGCCTCCTCGTAGAAATCCAGAATCAGGCGCAGGATCTTAAATTGCTTATTCAGCGGCAAATGGGAGTCTACCCCATGGAAAGCGTTTTGCTGGAGATAGTCCTCCCTGATGGATTTTGCTGCCTCGAGTTTGAGTTTGTCCGTGTCGGAGATGGAGTCAAAGCCAACCAGCTTGACGATCTCGCGCAGGCGGTTCTCCTCCTGCAGCAGGTTCAAGGCGCGCTTGATCACGCCGGAAATGCCCTCGTCGATAAATCGGTCGTACCAGGAATCGACTTCCTCGGCGTAGAGACTGTAGGAGTTCATCCAGTTGATCGCGGGAAAGTGGCGCTGGCGGGCCAGGTCCGCGTCCAGGCCCCAGAAGACCGTGACGACGCGCAGCGTGTTTTGCGTGACCGGCTCGGAGATATCCCCGCCCGGCGGGGAGACCGCACTGATGGCGGTGACGGAGCCCTCGCGGCCGTAGGGCCTGCCATAGGCGACCGCCTTGCCCGCACGCTCGTAATAGTTGCTCAGCCGGCTGCCGAGGTAGGCCGGATAACCCTCGTCGCCGGGCATTTCCTCGAGCCTGCCGGACATCTCGCGCAGCGCCTCGGCCCAGCGGGAGGTGGAGTCCGCCATAACCGCCACGTCGTAGCCCATATCGCGGTAGTATTCGGCGATGGTGATGCCCGTGTAGATCGACGCCTCGCGCGCCGCTACGGGCATATTGGAGGTGTTGGCGATCAAGATCGTGCGCTCCATCAGCGGCTTGCCCGTCTTGGGATCGACCAGCCTGCGAAACTCGTTCACCACGTCCGTCATCTCATTGCCGCGTTCGCCGCAGCCGATATAGACGACGATATCCACGTTCGCCCACTTGGCGATCTGGTGTTGCACCACGGTCTTGCCCGCGCCGAAGGGGCCAGGGATCGCGGCGGTGCCGCCTTTCATCACAGGAAAGAAGGTGTCCATGACCCGCTGTCCGGTCACAAGCGGCTCGTTGGGATTGATCTTATGAACGACAGGCCGCGGCTGACGCACCGGCCACTTTTGCAGCATGGTGAGTTTATGCACCGTGCCCTGTTCGTCCCGCACCTCGGCGATGATATCCTCGACGGTAAAGTCGCCCGCAGCGACGATATAAAATAGGGTGCCGGAGAGCCCGTGCGGGACCATAACGCGGTGTAGCAGATGGGCCGTCTCGGGAACCGTGCCCAGGGTATCGCCCGGGAACACGAATTGGCCGGCCTCAGCCGTCGGGGTAAAGGCCCAGCGTTTTTTGCGGTTTAAGGCAGGGACATTGACGCCGCGTTTTAAGTAGTCCTCGCCCGTGGCGCGGCGCAGCTCGTCCAGCGGGCGCTGGATTCCGTCAAACATCTGTGACATCAGCCCCGGCCCCAGTTCGGCGGATAGCGGCTGGCCCAAGC
>WRCT01000185.1 GCA_009783775.1 Clostridiales bacterium
CTCTACGCGGGCGATGTGATCATTCCCGGCGACGCCTATGACGGGCTGGAGAAAGTCGAACAGGGCAAGAAGATCACCGACCTGCTGCGCCCGGGCCAGGGCGTGGTCGTGCAGGTCTCCAAGGACCCCGTCGGCACCAAGGGCGCGCGGGTCACGACGCATATCGCGCTCGCGGGCCGCTCGTTGGTGCTCATGCCCACGGTCGACTATGTCGGCGTAAGTAAGCGTATCGACAAGGAGGACGAGCGCGCGCGCGTGCGCAAGATCCTGCACGACATCAAACCCAAGAACATGGGCGTAATCGTGCGCACCGCCTCCGCCGGACGGACGCGCGAATCCTTCGAGGAGGATTTGGAAAGTCTGCTCGCCCTCTACGGGGACATCGAGGCCAAGTCGAAAAAGGGCAAGCCGCCCAAGCTGCTGCACGCGGAACAGTCGCTGCTCTTCCGCACCGTGCGCGACCTGCTCATGAAGGACGTGGACCGCGTGTTCGTCAACGACGCGGCGGCCTACGAAAAACTGCGCGAGATCGCCGAGGTCATGGCGCCCAAACTGCGCGCGCGCGTTCTGTACAAGGACAGCGCCTCGCTCTTTGAACGCTACGAGACCGAAAGCCAGATCGAAGCCGCGCTGGCCCGCAAGGTCTGGCTGCCGAGCGGCGGCTATCTGATCTTCGACCGCTCCGAGGCCATGACGATCATCGACGTAAACACGGGCAAGTTCGTCGGCAAGGACAACCTGGAAAAGACGATCACCGCGACAAATATCGAGGGCGCGAAGGAGATCGCCAAGCAATTGCGCCTGCGCGACATCGGCGGCATCATCATCGTGGACTTCATTGATATGGATAAGGAAAGCAACCGCCAGCAGGTGCTCCACGCCATGCGCGAGGCCATGCGCGCCGACCACACGCACGCGCGCGTGTTCGGGTTCACGCACCTGGGTCTTATGGAAATCACGCGCAAAAAAACGGGCCGCAGCATTGGCGACACGCTAAAGACCACCTGCCCCTACTGCGAGGGCAACGCGACGATCCTCTCCCCGCAGACCGTCTTCGGCAAGCTGCGCAAGCAAACCCTGCAGGTCTTAAAGGGCAGCCAGATCAAGCGTATGTACATCGAGGCCCACCCCGAGGTCGTGGCGGTCATGGAGCGGCTGTTCAAAGCGCACGGCGCGCTCTTCCCCGAAAACTCGGAATGCCTGGCCTTTATAAAAGCCAACGAAACCCTGCACCGCGAAAAATATATCGTCAAACCGCTCTCGACCCGCAAGGTCGCCGAGTGCAAAAAAACTTGTAAAATCATGCATTGACAAGCCCACAACCCCTGTGGTATACTTTCGCGGTATGCCGCTTTGGAACGGTCACTTTGAGAGTGGAGTGAATGTTGTTTCGCCAAAGGCGAAACTTCATTGTAAAACTGCTCACTGTAAAGAACACACCCGTGTCACCCACTCCGAGCGAGCCCTGAAGAAGGAGGAAGAACCATAATGTACGCAATCATTCAAACCGGCGGCAAACAGTACAAGGTCGCCGTGGGCGATGAGATTTCGGTGGAAAAGCTGGCAGCGGACGAGGGCGCAGAGGTCACATTTGACGTGCTGCTGCTCGAATCGGACGGCAGCGTCACCGTCGGCACCCCGCTCGTGGAAGGCGTGAAGGCGACCGGCAAGGTCACGGCGCACGGCCGCGGCAAGAAGGTCATCGTGTTCCGCTACAAGCCCAAGAAGAACGTCCGCAAAAAGCGCGGCCATCGCCAGCCGTTCACCACGGTTGAGATTACAGCGATCGGCTAACCCGTAGAGGCGCAGCCTCCCTCTTTGAGGGAGGTGGCGCGAAGCGCCGGAGGGAGTCGTTCGCTCGCTCCCCCCTGTTGACTACGTCAACCTCCCCCCTCGGGGAGGGGGGCAACAATGAAATAACGGAGGAAAAATTTTATGGCACATAAAAAAGGAGTAGGCTCGTCTCGGAACGGTCGGGACAGCCAAAGCAAACGCTTAGGACCCAAGCGCGCGGACGGCCAGTTCGTGCTGGCGGGTAATATCCTGGTGCGCCAGCGCGGCACACACTTCCATCCCGGCAACAATGTCGGCATCGGCAAGGACGATACGCTCTTTGCCAAGCTGGACGGTGTGGTGCGCTTTGAAACGCGCCACGGCGGAAAGAAAGCAGTCAGCGTTTACGCTGCGGAGTAAACAAAAAGGGCGCAAGCCCTTTTTTTATAGGAAAACTACAGACTACAATGTACAAACTACAATGAAGGAAGAAAACCCTGCGGGTTTTCCTTTGCATGATGGGTTAATGGGAGCCCGTGCAGTATGCGGACAAACAATACACTTTAAGAAACCCATCAAATGTGCGCAGCACTCCTTAATTGTAGTTTGTAGTTTGTACATTGTAGTTTAATCTGACACTTGCAAGGAAACATCAATGAACATTATCATTCGTCCCGAACAACCTTCCGATTATCAGGAGACCATTGAGCTGACCCGCGCAGCGTTTTGGAATATCTACCGCCCGGGCTGCGATGAGCACTTTCTGCTGCACAGGCTGAGAAAGGACGATTGCTTTATTCCGGAGCTCAGCTTTGTCGCTATAGCCCCCCTCCCCGAGGGGGGAAGTCGGCAATGCCGACAGGGGGGAGCTCCCACCGGCGCTGTGCGCCACCTCCCTCAAGAAGGGAGGCTGGTCGGTCATATCGCCTGCGCGCGGACACATATCGAGGGGGACGGGGGCGCGCGCCACGAGATGCTTACCTTCGGCCCGCTCTCCGTGCTGCCGGAATATCAAAAAACCGGCGTCGGCACCCTGCTGATCCAACGCGTTTTTGCCGAGGCGCCCGCGTTGGGTTTCGGCGCGGTCCTCATCTGCGGCTCGCCCTTCTACTATTGCCGCCACGGGTTTAAGGGCAGCAAGGCCTTCGGCATTCGCGACGCAAACGGCGACTATCCCTTTGCGCAGCTCGCCATTGAACTGATTCCAGGCGCGCTTTCGGGCAAAGCGGGCCGCTGGGTTCTGCCCAAGGTCTACGAAGAAGAAGACCCCGCCGCCCTGGACGCCTTTGACGCAGCCTTCCCGCCTTGGGAAAAGAAAACCCTGCCCATCCAAAACGCCTTCCTGCTCGCCGTCTCGGCCACTATCCGAGAAGACTGACCGCGAAAAACGCGGCGGCGGGTTCTTTTTCCAACCACGAAAAACACGAAATAACACAAAAATCGCTGCGGCGGGAATCTACCCGCGTGAGCGTCTTTTGTGCCCTTTCGTGCTTTTCGTGGGATATATGCTGTGAAGGAAGGATGTCCAATCCTTACATTACAGCAGGCAACCGATTCACCCGCAGCAACGTGAAACGGTCAGCCGAGGGGGTGA
>WRCT01000186.1 GCA_009783775.1 Clostridiales bacterium
AACCGCCTGCCGGACGCCATTATTCTCGATATCGGTATGCCGGACGGCAGCGGGCTGGACTTCCTGCGGGAGCTTCGGCGGTCATCCAAAACCCCCGTGCTGCTGCTGACGGGTTTCGGCGAGGCAAAGGACGTTGTACTGGGCTTCCAAACCGGCTGCGACGATTACCTGCCGAAGCCCTACACCTTCGAGGTATTGTATGTGCGGCTTTTGCGCCTGATGCAAAACGCGAATCAAGTACCGGAAACGGTGTCCAGAGGGCTCCTGACGCTCTGGCTGACATCGGGCGAAGCGTATATAAACGGCGAAAATTTAATGCTGACACCGAAAGATTTCGCGTTACTGCTGTTTTTCGTCCAGAATGAAAACTGCCTGATGAACATGAAGCACATATACGAGACAGTGTGGGGTCAGCCGATGTCGAGCGATTCGCGGGCGCTGATCAAAGCGGTTTCCCGGCTTCGGCAGAAATTGAAAGGATGCGGCTATATCATCGCCGCCGAATACGGCAACGGGTATTGCTTTGAACGCGGCCAAGCGTAAACACAAACTTTATATTTCATAACCGCACCGTTCCCGGATTTTTCCAAACACTTCATCATGGCTTAACCACTCCCCACCCCCAAGGGCATCCTTTCTTCCGTTTACCCCTACTCCACCCAAATGATGACAATTTAGAGACATTTCAACACTGCCATATAATTTAGCGCTACACTGCAAATATTTCGTGATAAGCACTCTAGGGGGCGACAGCCATTGCTGCGCCCCCAATGCGCGTAACTGACGAGGAGGTATTTGGATATGAGGACACTCAACAAAATTTTCCCCTTCGGGCGGATAAAAATCGCCCATGCATCGGCGCTCTGCATTGCGCTGGCGCTGGCGCTCCTGCAGCCAACCACAGCGGCTGCGGCTACGGCGGCTCAACTTGTAACCACAATAAACGGCTTCACAGGCGGCGCGGGGGCTGAGGGTGCCTTGGCCGCCAATGCGGCCGGCGACACCGTCACCGTTACCGGGTCAAAAACGAACATAACCGCGAACTCCACCACCCTGGAGCTGAACATCGATGCGGGCGTAACGGTGGTGTGGAAGGCGACATTGGAGCGCTCGGGGGGCACATGGAGCCCTGCGATCAGGCTGTTAGGCAGCGGCGCTTTTGTGGTGGAAAGCGAAGGCAAGGTGAAGGTGAGCGCCAGCGTGGGCGATGCTATTGGAATCAATGGCGCAAACGCCGTGACGGTGAAAGAAGGCGGCACGGTAAGCGCCACAACGGGCAATGCCATCAGCGCAATCGGCGCAAATATCGCCGTTACGGTGAGCGGCGGCACGGTAAGCAGCGCCACGACCACGGGCAACGTCATTAGCGCAAGCGGCGTAAATAGCACCGTTACGGTGAGCGGAACCGGCAAGGTGCTGGTTACTGGGGCCGGCGGCAATGCCATTTCCGCCGGCGGCATCGTGAAGGTAGAGGGCGACGCCGTGGTAAGCGCCACGGGCACGGCCATCAGCGCAATCGGCGCAGATAGCGCCGTTACGGTGAGCGGCGGCATGGTAAGCAGCGCCACGACCACTGGCAATGTCATCAGCGCAATCGGCGCAAACAGCACCGTTACGGTGAGCGGAACCGGCAAGGTGCTGGCTACCGGGGGCGGCAATGCCATTCTCACCGGCGGCAGCGTGAAGGTAGAGGGCGACGCCGTGGTATGCGCCACAACGGGCAATGCCATTCGTCGCAACAACGCGTCCAGCTCCATCACGGTGAGCGGCGGGCTGGTGTTCGCCTATGGCACAGGAATATTCGACCTGGACAACGTCATTAACAGCAGTTTTTCGTTCGGAGGCCCCACCCTCGACGGCGTTATCATTGCATGGAACCGGAGGGTCGGCTTCACAAACTATGTGATAGGCGACAAGACGGACATCACCGTTTCCCCTTCCACCGCGACCGCGGAATGGGACATTCCCCACTACGGCGCAGCCGGCATCTCCTATAAAAAAGGGGCGAATGCCGGGTTTATTCAGTTGCCTGTGGTGGTTTTATCCGACGCTCCCATGGCAAAGGATCCCGTGCCCACGCAGAAGGTGGAGGAAATGAAAATCGCAACTTTTGTCGGCGACGATATCGCCGTCGATCACAAGGGCTTACCGCTCACCATCACGAACATTGTCACGAATCCGGACCCGGCGAAGGCGACGGCCTCGCTGAGCAGCGGCGTAGTTGCGATAGTAGGCATCGCGGCCGGAACCACCAGCATTAATGTGACGGTCAGCAACGGAACATCCACGGCAAACATCCTGGCGCCTATCCAGGTGGACGCTCTCGCCGGTATCTCCGCCCCGGAGGTGTCCGTGAGAAGAAAAAATCCCCAGCCTGACGACAGCGCGCAGGCAGCCTTTTCTCCAACGCTGGGACAATCCACGACCGCGTGGTTTGCCGGGCGCCAGTGGGTGATTATCGGCTGGAACGGCGACGGAGTCGCCTCCGCGCCGAACACCGCCACGCTGCTGCTCGCGAACGCCAGCGCCAATAAACCCGAAGACAAAGCTTTTAACACAATTTCGAACCACAGCTATGCAGGTTCCAATCTGCAAAGCAATTTGCTGGACTTTTTCGACAATAATTGGCCTGAGGCGGAAAAGCGCTATGTGGCGCCGCGAAACCTGGACGGGAACAGCGCAGCGTATATGGGCGCAGGTTCAGGTTTTATAGACGCAACAACCTTCAGCGCGGCGGCCGGAAACGCAAGTGCGGACCAATACGCAACAGGTTCTCGATTGGCGCCTGGTCATACTTTAGACTGGTATTCGTACCACGGTCTGCGCACGAGCGAAAGCGAAAATATTGGGCGTTTAAAATATACCGGCAACTATCACCCGGACCGCGTGGCGGGGAGCGGCGTTTCGGGCCAGCCCTTATGGCCGCTGTCGGTTGAGGAAGCAAGCCTCCTTCATGGAACTATACGTGAATACGGCACAAGCTGGTGGCTGCGTTCGCCCGGCCTCGAAACCCGCTTTGCGGCGTTCGTCTACGCCGATGGCCAAGTCACCAATGACGGTGACTCCGTAGGCTACGTGCGCGCTCTTCGTCCTGCTTTCAATATAAATCTTTCATCCGTTCTCTTCACATCCGCCGCGAGCGGGGCGGGCGGCAAACCGGCGGGCATGGGACTGGCCGAGTTAACATCAGCCCCGGCCGGCCCGGTGAAGTTTACGATGCAAAGCGACAGCCAGTCGCTGGTGGTGGTCACCACCACCGCGCAATCCACGCAGAGCGGGCCGACTCTGAAGTTCGGCTATCGGGACGCCACGTGGAGTGCGACGGGTCAGTATGTCTCCTGCGTGCTGGAGCAGGGCGGCGCCG
>WRCT01000187.1 GCA_009783775.1 Clostridiales bacterium
CCCGCCGCAGCGGTATTCGCGTATATTCGCGTCTTTCGCGGTCAAAAAAACGCGGGAGATTGCGGGTCAAGCCCGCAATGACGTGGGGAATGACCTGCTTTTCGCGGTTTGTCAATCCACGCGTGCGCGTCCCTGCAAATCCGCTTGTTTCCCCGCCTTCAACACCATTCTTGCCAAATAATCCGCGCCGGGCGATTTCTGCGAAATCAAGTATCTTGTCCTTGGCGTTTTCAGCCAATAGATCTGCGCGGTGCGGCGGGGATAGCAGCTCAACTCCGCGCAGGCGTACACAAAAACCCTGCCGAAGGCGTCCTCAATGACGATTTTGTCGGGGTGCACCCAAACGGCCCGCACCATGCCTCGTATCAGCAGCGCGCAGCCAAACAAATGCAGCACTAACAATATGGCCGCGCCCCAGTCATTCAGCGGCGCCTGTTCGGGGATAAAGATAGCGGCAAAGCAACTCAATATCATACAAAGCATCAGCCCGCCGCCCAAGAGAGTCCATACAAACTGTTGTTGCACCGCTTTGCGGGAACGCGGGATGTTTTTTCTGTCTAACGCGCTGCGGCAACGTGCGATGAACCCGATCACCAGAACGGTGCTCAAAAATATCAGAATGATAGAATATAGTTTCATACGATCTCATGCCTTTTCAAATGACACAACGCCAATGTTTCGGGCGGCAGATACTTCTCTGCAATGGCCCAGGCAAATTCCGAATAGGCGATGCATATCATTTTGCTTGTGTCTTTCGGTATGCCCAGAATCCCTCGTTTCCCTTTCCAAGGCTGCGCGTCACGCGTACCAAAGCAGAGCATATAATGATTATAATATCCTTTGCGGCCCGCAATAAGCACGATATTCAACCGAGTACACTTATCCCAAGGAATTGTATTACTGGAGAGAAAAGTCCCGCAAAAGTGGATTCCCTCCTCGCTGAACCGGACCGCGCTGAGCGTTAAGGCAATCAACCGTCCAAAACCAAGGATTTCACAGAGGGTAAGCAACGCGAGCAGTATCAAGCAAAACAACAACAAGCCGTTGTCTGTACCCCATTTTATAAACGAAATCAGCACAGGCACAAGAATCAACACGTCAACAAGAAGGAGACATGTTAAAATCATTCCCCCGTGGCGCAAGATAGCGAATCTGCCGCTCATAAATTTCGTATTTTGATTCATTCCCTAAAAGCCTCAAGCGTTTGTTACTCAACGGGCGAACGCAGTTCGCCCCTACAACACTAACGATGGATTATACCGTAGGGGCGAACTGTGTTCGCCCGCCTCGCCGCAGTGTGTTCGTGTTGGTTCGTGTGGTTCGCGGTTAATCCGTTCCTGTCTCGCATTACTGAGATTGCGGGTCAAGCCCGCAATGACATGAGAAAAAATGTTCGCGCTTTTCGCGGTTTGTCAATCCTCCGTCAGGCTTCGCCTGCCGCCTCCTCACACCATCCCACCCAATTTGCGAATTGGGTGGGAACCCTGGCAAAAGGAGGCTTATCCCGTGTGCGCGTCTACTCCAAAAAATCCTTCAACCTTTTGCTGCGCGACGGGTGTCTTAACTTGCGCAATGCCTTGGCCTCGATCTGGCGGATGCGCTCGCGGGTGACGTTAAACTCGCGCCCGACTTCCTCCAAGGTGCGCGCCTTGCCGTCGTCCAAACCGTAGCGCAGGCGCAGCACCTTCGCCTCGCGCGGGGTGAGCGAGTTGATCACGTCCATCAGCTGCTCTTTGAGCAGCGTCGCGGCGACCGTCTCGGCGGGCGCGGGCGCGTCATTGTCGGGGATAAAGTCGCCCAGATGGCTGTCGTCCTCTTCGCCGATCGGCGTCTCCAGCGAGACCGGTTCCTGCGCGATCTTGATGATCTCGCGCACCTTCTCCTCGGGAATGCCCATCTCCTTGGCGATTTCGTCCGGCCGCGGGTCGCGGCCGTATTCCTGCACGAGCTGCCGGTTCACGCGGATCAGTTTATTGATCGTCTCCACCATATGCACCGGAATCCGGATCGTGCGCGCCTGGTCCGCGATCGCGCGGGTGATCGCCTGGCGGATCCACCAGGTCGCGTAAGTCGAGAACTTATAGCCCTTCTTATAGTCGAACTTCTCTACGGCCTTGATCAGGCCCAGATTGCCCTCCTGGATCAGATCCAAAAACAGCATACCGCGCCCGACGTAGCGCTTGGCGATGGACACGACCAGCCGCAGGTTCGCCTCGGCCAGCTGGTGTTTGGCATCCATGTCCCCCTCCGACATACGCTGCGCGATCTCGACCTCCTCCTGCGCGGTGAGCAAATCGACCTTGCCGATCTCCTTGAGGTACATACGCACCGGATCCTCGATGTTTAAGCCCTCCGTCGTGGCCAGCACGGTCTCGATCTGCGCGATCTCCTCGTCGATGTCCTCGGGGACCTCGATCTCCTCCACCACGTCGATGTGCAGTTCCTCCAGGTTTTCGTAGATCTTCTCCACCTGGTCCTGGTCCAATTCCAGCTCGGACAGCGCGTCCATGATCTCCTTATACGTGAGCATTCCGCGCGATTTGCCGACCTCCAACAGGTCATTTAGTTTTTGTTCTTTACCCGACATAATCCCTCCTTGATAATGTACCATGTACAGTGTACAAATTACAATTTATGATAAAACAGCTTTGCTGTTTTTTCCTTATTTATTTTTCTTCAGCAGTTCCGCGTACTCCCGCAGTAAACTCTCATATTCCTCTTTTGGCAGCCCGGGCTGCGCGATACGCTCCTGCATGGCCTCGATTTCCTCTTCCCGTTCCATTTTCCGCAGGCCCGCGATACAGTCGCGGCAGGCCCGCGCCGCGTCGCCGATCACGCCCTCTTCCCGCAGGATAGCGGAGACCGCCTCCGCCTCGGCGGGTTCCAGCTCACGCACATAGGCCGACAGCGAAAAGGTGACGCCCCGGGCGACACACGCGTCATACAGCGCGCCATAGGCGGGCGTGCGGATCAACGCGCGCGCCTTTTCTTTTTGCGCCAGCACAAAGGCCTTGCCGCTTTCGTCCTGCAAGATGGCGGCCAGCAGCGTGCGCTCCCTCTTGGTGCGGGCGTCACTCTCCTCGGCTCTTCTGCGGCGCACGCCCGCGCGCGTGACAGGCGTCGGGGTGAACTTTGCCACCGTGCCCTAGCGCGCCAGCTGCGCGCGCAGCGAGGGCAGGTCATAGCCGGTTTTATCCGCCAACTGTTTTAAGTAGCGTTCCCGCTCCACCGGCTCCAATCCGGCGATGTAGGCGCAGGCGCGCAGCGCGTATTGCTCGCGCGCGTTTTCGACCCCGAAATCCACGCCCGCCGCCATGCAGTCCAGCTTAAACTCATGCAGCGAGCAGGCG
>WRCT01000188.1 GCA_009783775.1 Clostridiales bacterium
CCTGCTTTGGTTGGAAAACGACCGGAATTGCTGCGCCGGCACCCGCAACAACAGGCTTGCCGCAATTCATGCGTTTTACCGCTATTTGCAGTATGAAATGCCCCAGCTTCTCAGCCGGTGCCACCTCCATTACTTTGTTGTCGTGCAACTTCAATGTAACTGGTTTTGAACTGGGTGGGTCTTTTTTCCTTATCTTGGGTGATTCGTTTTGCAACTTGCCGTTATGACTGCATTTTCATGATGTCGCGCTGGAGGCGTTTCATGATTCTTTTTTCGAGGCGCGAGATATAACTCTGCGAAATGCCCATCATGTCCGCGACCTGTTTTTGCGTGCAGGTCTTGCGGCCGGAGAGGCCGAAACGCAGCTCGATGATCCGCTGCTCGCGCTCGGTGAGCTGCGCCAGCGCGGCGCGCAGCAGTTCGCGGTCCACCTCGTCCTCCAGGTCGCGGCTGATGACGTCGTTGTCCGTGCCCAGAATGTCCGAAAGCAGCAGCTCGTTGCCGTCCCAGTCAATGTTGAGCGGCTCGTCAAAGCTGACCTCGAGCTTGAGTTTGCAGGTGCGGCGCAGGTGCATGAGGATCTCGTTTTCGATACAGCGCGAGGCGTAGGTCGCCAGCTTGATCTTCTTTTCGCCGTTGAACGTGCCTACCGCCTTGATCAGGCCGATCGTGCCGATGGAGATCAGGTCCTCGACCTGCACGCCCGTGTTCTCGAACTTGCGCGCGATGTAGACGACCAGGCGCAGGTTGTGCTCGATCAGTTTGTTCTTGGCCGATTCGCTGCTGTCGCGCTCGCGGACATAGCGCGCCTCCTCCTCGGCGGTCAGCGGCGCGGGCAGGGTCTCGCCCGAGTGGATGTACCAGCAGCTTTTTGCGCGGCGTCTGTGCAGCCACAGCAGGAGTTTGGCGTAGAGTTTGGAAATCATAAAAGCCTCCTTTGTTTTTCAAATGAGTAGTTAGGGGTGAGGGGTGAGGAATGCATTTTCGATGTTTCTTGGGGGGCTGGCTGGCTTCGTCGTGTTTATCCCGACACACGTCTCATACGTGCTCCTCGCAATGACGCTGAAAAATTCCTCATTCCTAACCCCTCATTCCTCATCCCTCTCCACTCGTTCGGAACGAGGCAGCTCGGAAAGATCGCGTCCGCGCCTTGGATCGGCTGCGGCGCGGCACAGACCCAGGCGTTGACCTCGTGGGTGTCCATAAGCAAAACGCGGTCGGGCCGCGCGCCTTGCAAGAGCCCTGTCCCGCCCTGCGTCTGGTAAGGGATCGGACGGCGGGGTCCGGCCGGCAGCGGACCCGCGACCAGGATAACCGGCAGGCCGGAGAGCGGCTCGGTTAAGGCATTGCCGCTGTCGAGCAGGGCCGTGCAGGTCATCGACTGCCCCCCCCACTCGATGGTGATTTGGGCGGTAAACGCCTTGAGGTGGTGCGCCGCAAAAAGCTTGCGAAAGAGGCGCGGCAGGGTGGCGCAAAGGCCCGCGCCCAGCAGGGCGACGCGCAGGGGCACGGCGCCTACGAGAGTCCCGTTGCGGCCGACCGACCCGCCGAACAGGCCCGTCAGAAAGAGCAGCGTGCCCGAGAGCAGAAAGGCGGCGAGGAAGACCGAGAGCAGCAGATAGATATATTTCTGCCCCTTGGCCCGCAGCGGCAGGGCCAGCAGCCCGAACGCGAGGCCCTTGACCGGCAGCCATTGCAATACCGGCAGCCAGGCCAGACCGGCCAGCGCGTAACCCGCGCCGATGCCCGCGCTCAGCGCGGTATAGCCCATGCGCATATGTGTTCCCGATAGCACACTTGCCAATGAAAATAACAGGTAGTTCATGATGAAGTTGTCGAGCAGGAAGAGTTCTATTGATATTTTCATACGCTTTCAGAGTGGACAGTGGGCAGTGGGCAGTGAGCAGATCGCCGTAGAAAAACCCGCGTGAGCGTTCTGACCACTGACCACTGCATACTGCCCACCGGTAATGGTCCTTACGCTACGCGTATGACCATCACCGTCATATCATCCTTCTGCCCGCGCGCGCGGGCCGCTTCGATCAGGGTTTGCGCCAGCTGCTGCTGGGAAAGGGCCAGTCCGTCCGCGATGGCCTGCTCGGCACGGCTGCCCAGCCTGTCATAGACGCCGTCGCTGCAGAGCACGAGAATGTCCTCTTTCTCCAAGCGAAACCGGTGCAGGGTGGGCCGCGCCTCGTCCACAATGCCGCAGGGCAGCGCCTCGCCCGCCAGAAGCTTGACCCGCCCGCCGCGCACGAGATAGGTCGGCGGCGCGCCGTACTTCATCAGCTCTGCGTCGCCCGTGGCAAGGTCCAGCGTCACGGCGTCCAGGGTCGCGTACATCTCCGCCTGCGCGCGCGCGTGCAGCAGACGGTTTACGTTTTCATAGACCAGCTCGCGCGCAAAACCGATCCGGCAGAGATCAAACAGCAGCGCGATGGCGGCGTTGCTCTCCTGCCGCGCAAGCGGGCCGCTGCCCATGCCGTCGGACAAAGCATAGAGCACGCGGCAGCCTTGCAGCCGATACTCGCCCGTCGCGTCGCCCGAGACGCCGTCCGCGCGTTCGGGCAGGGAGACGACCGCCACGGACGCGCGCAGGCCCTTGGCCTCTTCCAGCTCGTAGACTGTGGCCTTGCCCATGGTCTCCGTGCGCAGCAGGCGCAGGCCAAAGCCCAGCGATTTGCCCGCCACGCGCAGCAGTTTTTCGGGCGCGAGCTCGGTTCCGGCCGGCACGGCAACCCGTGCCAGCAACGTGCCGCCGGACCGGATCACATCCACGGACAGCGCGGGAATGCCGCGCCTGGAGAGCGCGCGCTGCAACGCGACCTCGGCCCCGCCGTCCAGCCAGCCGTCGCCCGCCACACGGCCCGCGAGGCTTGTGAGCGCGTCGCCCACGCCCCGCAGCTGGCGGTTGACATAGGCGTTTTGCCGCGCCAGCCGCTCCCTGTGCGCCTTTTCGGCCAGCGCCTGATGGTAGGAGAGGTGCGCGGCGGTGACCATTTCGGAGAAGTGGCGGCAGCCTTCGTCCACGGGCGCGACGGGCGAGATCCGCTCGCCCCGGTCGAACCGAAAGATGAGGGCCAGTACCGCCTCGCCCATGCGCGCCGCGTCCGCCCAGCACAGGATCCGCGCCTCGCAGTCCGCGCAGACGCGCATCGCGCCGTGTACCGTCCAGCCGCGAATCAGGTCCGTCTGCGGGGGCCGGACCGCCGCGCCCGCAAACAGACCCGCCAGCTCGCCGCAGATGTGCGACATACGCCCCAGCTCCTCGGCCGTTTGGCGTTGCATACGGCGCAGTGCGCCGGCCGTGCTTTGCTCACG
>WRCT01000189.1 GCA_009783775.1 Clostridiales bacterium
CCCGCCGTGCTGATCCGGTAGTTGACGGTGGTGGAAGTCGCCGATGACCGCACAACAAAAATAGAAAATGTCAGCGTTGCGTTGCTGAGGTTGCCCGCGACGGACGGCACGGTGAATTTCAAGACATAGGGGTTGTTGCCCCCGGCATAACACGTCAGCGCAGACGGGTCGGTATATGTCGTGGAGCCGGAAGGCAGCCACCCGCTGTTAAAGTAGGAATGTCCGCCTATCGTACATGCTGCTGTCGCCATTTATCCCACCTCGCTCACTCATAAACTGCCGATACCAATGAGTTGACCAGTCCGCAGAGGGCGGCGTTCATCCGGGTATCGGTGATGTTGCCAGAGGTAAGGCTCACCACGCCTTTACCCACCGCGATGTCGGCGATCCCCAGCTCCCATATATCGTTGTTGCGGGTAAGCGTGTGGGCCACGGGTGTTGATGCCGCCGCGCCGGTCAGCACCGCCAGATTTATGGCGCGGTTGATCGCGCTCCAGCGTATGACCACCCGGTCGATGCGGGGGTTGATCCCGTCCGCCGTGGCGAGGGCCATATTAAGCGGCGCGGTGTTCTCGTAGGAATACCCGCCGATCCACGCCGCGCCGGGCTGTACAACGATCCCCATGCCGGTGGAGACATTGACTTGCAGGTTGGAGGCGGCAGCGTAAAAAATGCCGTTTGAAACCAGCCTGCCGAAGTAGGCGGCGAAGTCCACGGCATTGTATACCCGGTCGCCGCCGCTGCTGTTAAATATCCCGCTCTTTTCCATAATTTAGAGAGCTCCTTTCAGCCTTTGGAGCAGCGTCAGTACACCTTTCCCAAAGACGATGTTTAGTGATTGCCCGCTCACGTCGTAGCTTTCCTCGATCTCGGTAATGCGGGCATGGAGAATAACGCCGCATTTCTGTGAAATGACCGTCACCGTCTGCCCGACGTCATAATCCACCTTGTAACGCAGATTCCCGTGGGGATTGACCGCCGCGTCGAACGCCTGCACTGGCATAAGCTCCGCCAGCTTGCTCCGGCCCCGGAACAAAAGGGCGCCGGGATAATCCTCGGTAAAATCTTCTTCCCGCAGGTCTTTGGCGTCCACGAATATCTCGCGCCGTTCTTCGCCGGTGCCGCTTAGAATTGCCTCCAGCATCCTGCCCGAGCCTTCGCCTTCACCGGCGATGAGCGCGGTATTGGCGAAAGCGGAGTTGCTCTCCAGATAACTCTGCTCGTTGAGATTTTCGTACTCCTGCGAGAACACAGCCGATGACGCGCCTGCCTTGTAGAAATCCACAGTAAACCGCTTCGTGACGGGGTTGTAGACCGTGCGCAGCCCTGCGTCGTGCGTTTCGCAGATATTGAAGATAACGTCCATCAGGTTCCTGTAGGACGCCTGCATCTGGATCGGCAGGGCGGTCGTCCGGTCAATATAATCTATATAGTCAATGCAGCGGTCGGGATCGTCAGGCGATATGAGGTGCCTGTTCAAAAGGCTGCCGACATTCGCGCCCGCGCTGCCGGACAATATCTCTGTTCCCCACAATATCCGCCGCGCGAGGATGGAGGTGGCGAACCGGCCCCGGACGACGATCGTTTCCTTGTCCCGGATGGTCAGTTCCAGATACTCGATAATTCCGCATTCCTCGTCGTCGTTTTTCCACAGATAGTTCCCGACGCGAAGCAGCGCGATATTCTCCGCCGTGGCGATGGCCTTTAACTCAAAAACGCCGCAGGCGTGATACCGGCGCGTCCAGCGCAGATACTCAAAACTCTCTACAATACCTGCCAGCGTCCGGCTTTTATCTAAAATATATAACTCCATACTCACACTCCTAAAAATTGCGGACGGTAGAAGATGCTGACCTCCAGCAAATCCACGTTGAGCGCCGCGTCATACCGCAGGACGTTCCGGCCCGCGTCGAGCTGGATGAACGTGGAGCCGGTGTCCAGCAGATGAAACGCGCTCGTTTCGGTCTGATTGATAATATTCACAATCCGCTTACCCGCGAAATGCGTGTATACGATAATCTCGTCCCCGGCGCTCATGATCGTATTGACGCGGACATACGCGCCTGTGTCCACGTTCATAATCTCCGGGTCGGTCACTGTGCCCAGCGCCTTGAACACGATCCGGCAGCCGCAGGCCACGTCGCCGATATTGTCCACCGTCATGATTTGGCTGGGCTGCCGTGCGCCGAGTTCGATACCCGTCTCCGGGATTTCCAACGGAAACTGAAACTTCGATTCCCACGCGGCAAGCTCCACCCGCACCTCGTCCGGCGTCTCGAAAAAGGGCGAGGGACACAGCAGTGACACAAAGAAGTTCGGTGCACGCTCCCGGTTGGTGGCAATGAGCGCGGCTTCCTCCACCACGCAGGGGATTTGCCGCCCACGGTAGAAAAACAGGCCATGCTTCTTGGGCGTGAACACATGAAGGAACCGCCTGCGCTGCGCGTATGCCTCATCCGGCGTCTGCGTGATAACGGTGCCCTCAATGGTGATATTACGCATATTGAGGGACGAGGAAATGTAAAAGGCGCCATCCTGCTGAGGCGCCTGAAAGGTCTTGACGGACTGTTTGGTATTTCCTGTGCCGTCTATCTTTGTCAAAAAAAACGGGCGGGACTGTCTGAGCGTAATGCTCTCGCCGCCGTCGTTTATATAGGTGATTTCCATGTGCGCCTCCTTTTAGATTTCCAGCGCCAGTTTGCGGGACAGGTTCTTAAACTCCCGCGCCGCTTCCTTTTCGGAGAGCGCCATCGGCGAGGTGATGCTGATATGCTGCGTGATCGTTTTGGCCCTGCTGTCCGCGACAGGCTTGTCAATGCCGCTGCTGCCGCTGTGTATGTTCAGGCCGGGATCAACATGGATGCCGAGGTCAAAGTCGGTGGGCATGGCGTCCTGCATGGCGTCCGCCACTTTGTCCATCTCGCCCGCGAACCCCTCGCCGACGCCCTCGGCCATGTTCTTTCCGATTTCGGCGAACACCTTTGACGGGGAAGCGATGCCCAGCGATTTCTTTGTCTGATCCACGATACGCTTGAAGAAGGACGTTACCTGCGAACGGAACCACGATTCGTTGTCCGAAATGCCCTTGTATACGCCCTGCACAATGGCCTTGCCGATTTCGTCAAACCTGCTGCTTGCCACAGCGCTTACGGCGGTACTCTTGGCGGTCTTAATCAAGTTCTCGGCAGCAGTCTCCAAACCGGAATTGTTGTTGACGCCCGCCGCGATCTCATCCACCATATCAGAACCGGAGTTCACCACGTCGGGCAGCCCTAACTGTTTGAGCAG
>WRCT01000190.1 GCA_009783775.1 Clostridiales bacterium
TGTTGTTTAATCTGTCAACACAAAATTTGAAAAGACGAGAAGCTTTAACTCCTCGCCTTTGCTTTTTTCCTCTAGTCGTAAATCAGTTCGTTTCGGACAATCTCATCCGCACAGGCACAGATATTGTTGACCCTGCCAACCCAAAGCATTTGATTTTCAGCCTTGAGCCGCTCGGTTATACCTTGCGCCTTCATCATCTGTTTGATGATAAGTTCCCGCCGTTCATAGGCAGTTTCATCAATCTCATACAGATGTTCGTTCAGCTTGCCGGAGGTCAGCAGATTAGTATAAAGAATCCGCCTGTGCTTTTTCAGATAATCCCGCCGCCGCTGTCCCCAAATCCCGATATGATATTCGAGTTCTTCCGGCACGGTCAGGTTTGGAACAAAATAATCGCCTTCCCTGCGGTATGTGCCGCCGTTTTGTTCAAATAAGGACTTCATCATGTTTTCTCCAATCAGTTTCTGTATTTGCTACAATACCGTGTTCTGACTGCTATCTTATAGTTTTTTGATGATACTTCCTTATGTGATGGGAACGAAGCCCCCGCCCTACGGTTATGGCGGGCGATTGATAATCGCCCCTACGCGGTGGGGCAAATATCCGTCCTGCGGTTATGGCGGACGACCAATGGTCGCCCCTACGCGGTCCGCGCTGCGCCTAGCGTTCTTTCACGCGGCGTTCAATTTCGCGGTCGGCGTCGCGCGTCGCCTGCGTGTGACGTTTGTCGTAAAGCTTTTTGCCCTTTGCCACGGCCAGCTCAATCTTGACCTTGCCGTCCTTGAAATAGGCGGAGAGCGGGATTAAGCTATAGCCGTCCGCCTGCTGCAGGGCCTGGAGCTTTTTGATCTCGCGACTGTGCGCCAGCAGTTTACGCGGGCGAAAGGGGTCATGATTGAATATATTACCCTGCTCGTAGGGGCTGATATGCAGACCGCGCAAAAATAGCTCGCCGTTTTTCACCTGCGCATAGCTGTCCTTGAGGTTTAACCGGCCCGCACGGATCGACTTCACCTCGGTCCCGACCAGCACGATACCGCACTCGTAGGTGTCCTCGATAAAGTAATCGTGCCGCGCCTTTCGGTTCTGCGCCGCTACCTTTATGCCCTTTGGTTTTGGCATTGTATACTAATCTCCCCTACAAAAACGGCACACCGATTTGATGCGCCGCTGTTGCCGTAGTTTCGTCCCTCAGCTTACTTGAAGTTGGGCAGCACCATGAGTACCAGCGCCAACACGCCCATGATAATGCTGAGAACAATCGTCACCTTCTGCAACTTCGTTTCGGTTCTGGCGGCCTTGCCACGCGTGGTAAAGGATTGCGTATCGCCGCCGTAGGCCGCACCCAGGCCCGCGCTCTTGGATTTTTGCGCGAGAATGATCACAATCATCAGCGCCGAGATCACAACCAAAACGATCTGAACAATCAGAATTACTGTAGCCATCACATATTCCTCCAATGTTAATGCAAGAGCAAGTATAGCATAAGCCTTTGGAAATTGCAAGCATGAGTTTTTCTACCGCCGACTGACCCGCATGGCATTGAAAACGGCCAGCAGCGCCACGCCCACATCGGCGAAGACGGCCTCCCACATACCTGCCAGACCCGCGGCGCCGAGCGCGAGGAAGAGGGCCTTTATGCTTAAGGCGAAGATGATATTCTGCCACACGACGCGTCGGGTGAAACGGGCGATGTCGATTGCCTCTGCCAGCTTGGACGGTTGGTCTGTCATCAGCACCACATCGGCGGCGGCGATGGCGGCGTCCGAGCCCAGGGCGCCCATTGCCACACCGATATCCGCGATGGCCAGCACGGGCGCGTCGTTTAGCCCGTCGCCTACAAAGACCAGCGCGCCACAAGAAGACTTTTTGGCGTTGAGTTGTTCGACCATCTCTACCTTTTGATGGGGCAATAGGCCTGCGTGGACTTCGTCCAACTGCAATTCTTCTGCGATGGCTTGGGCGGCCGGCAGGGCGTCTCCTGTGAGCATAGCGATCCTTCGCACGCCTTTTGCGCGCAGCGCGGCGATCGCGTCTTGACTGTCCGGCTTGATTTCATCCGAGATCACAATGCAGCCCATGTATATGCCATCTGCGGCGACATGGACCAAGGTGCCGGCGCGGGGTGTTTCGTCGCATATCACGCCCACGCTTGCCAGCAGCGCACGGTTGCCTGCCAGGATCGTTTTGCCGTCACGCTTGAGGCTGACGCCCTGCCCCGCTGTCTCGTGATATTCGGTCAGTGGCTTTCGGTCAATCTCCTTGCCGAACGCCCGCAAGATGGAAAGGGCGATGGGGTGGGTTGAGAAAGCCTCGGCGCAGGCGGCCGTTTCGAGCAGTTCGCTCGCTCCATGGCCGTTCGCTGGCGCGAGGGTCGTCACTTCAAATACGCCTCGGGTCAATGTGCCCGTTTTGTCAAAGACCACGGTATCCAGCCGGCGGAGTGCCTCCAGGTAATTGCCGCCCTTGATCAATATGCCCTTTTTGCTCGCCGCGCCGATGCCGCCGAAAAAGCCGAGCGGAATGGAGATGACCAGCGCGCACGGGCAGGAGATGACGAGGAAGATGAGGCCGCGACGCAGCCAGTCGAGCCACAGGCCGCCAAAGACCAGGGGCGGGACAAGGACGATCAACGCGGCCAAGCCCACCACGGCAGGCGTATAGCAGCGCGCGAATTTGGTGATAAAACGTTCTGTGGGCGCTTTTTTCTCCGCCGCGTTTTTGACCAGGTCCAGGATCTTGGAGGCGGTGGAGTCCCCGAAGGTTCGGGTGACGCGGACCGTCAGCAGGCCGTTTTGATTGATACAGCCGGAGAGGACCGTGTCGCCCGTCTTGGCCCGACGCGGCACGGATTCGCCCGTCAGCGCGGCGGTGTTCAGCATGGCCTCGCCCTCGATGACCTCGCCGTCCAACGGGATCTGTTCGCCCGGCTTGACAATAATCACGTCGCCGATTTGCACTGTCTCGGGTGAGACCTTTGCGGAGTCGCCGCCCGCCTGCCGCAGGTTCGCATAATCGGGCCGGAGACCGATCAGCGCGGCGATGGACTTCTCGGATTTGTGCACGGCCAGCTCCTGGAAGCGTTCCCCGACTTGATAGAAGAGCATGACGCCGACCGCCTCGGCATACTCGCCCAAGGCAAAGGCGCCGAGGGTGGCGAGGGACATCAAA
>WRCT01000191.1 GCA_009783775.1 Clostridiales bacterium
GGCGTGCCACCATTTGGCTATGATGTGGTAGAGCAGGCCTATGTTATCAATGAACTGGAAGCGGAGTATGTCCGTCGGATATTCTCCGCAGCGGCAAATAAGCAGGGATTTACTGCCGTTCTGCATGAGATGGAAGAGCGGGGGATAAGGGGCAAGCGCGGAAAGACGATCCGCTATACGCAGATTTATGAGATGTTGCGCAATATTAAGTATACCGGCACCTACGTCTACTGCGTGGACGAAGAGCCAAATCGAGAGGACCGGCGACAAAAACCAAGCGCGATAAGACTTGAAAACGCTTTGCCGGCAATTATTGATATAGCACAATTTGAGGAGGTGCAAAGGATTATGACCGAGCGGAAACAGGTCGGAAGGAAAGCCGGCTATCTTTGCAGCAGGCTGGTGTACTGTGAGTGTGGAGTAAAGATGCACGGTCGAATAACGGTCAGGTCTGGGCACGAGTATTATTATTATCGCTGCCCGGCGCGATGTGGCGTCTCGGCAGTTCGCATGGAAGAAGTGGACGCAGCTGCAAGAGAGTATCTGAATGTGTTGTTGTCGCCGGAAAACCAGCAGATCATCGCCGCCGCGCTGCGCCAGTACCAGTCGGGTGAAACGAACAGGGCAAACGATTTTAAGACGCTCATTAAGAAAAAGATGGGGGAAAAACAAAAGGAATACGATTCTCTCATGGGCAATTTGAAGGGGAGCGTGTTGCCGCCCGCCGTGGTGCAGGACATGGCGAATCAAATGCTTGCGATTCAACGTGAGATTGAGGCCTTGCGCGATACGCCCCCGCCAAAGGATTATACTGTTGAACAGATTACCACCTGGCTGGAGGCCTTACGGATGGCCAGCGATGAAAAAGCCATCCACCTTCTGATTGAGCGGATTGACATAAAAAAAGAGACGGGCTTTAGTATAGAGTCTACACTAAAGTCCGTCGTCCGTGAAATTGGTAGCGGCGGTCCGACTTGAACGGACGACCGACCGGGTATGAACCGATTGCTCTAGCCAGCTGAGCTACGCCGCCACGGCTCATTTATTATAGAAGAGCCTTGCCCGCCTGTCAAGCCTTGTTTTTTGCCGGGAGTGGACAATGCGCGTTCTTATGTCATTGCGGGCTTGACCCGCAATCTCACGAATAAAAGGGATTGCGGCTCGAGGGCCGCAATGACGTTGTGCGAAAAGAACGCGCATTGGGCCACTCCCTTTTTGCCTGTCAGTCCCCCGATTCAAAACTTGCACTTTCGCAAACTTCATCAATCAGAATATCGTCCCCGCGCGTAAGCAGAACACGCACGGGCAGGCGCGGGCTTTCGCGCACAAGGCGGGTCATGCAACCCCGCGCGGGCGCCAACAGGGTACGCGCGTTCGCGGGTTCGGCTGCCGTGACGGCCAGCCGCCACTGCCCCTGCCTAATGGCCGCGCCCCCGCAAGAAAGCGCTTCGGCCCGCGCGCCGCAATAGGTCGCGACACGCAGCTCTTTCCCGTTCAGATACACAAATCCCGCCACGCCCCGGAACGTACCGAAGAGGGTGGGCACGTCGGCCACGGAGAGCATGAGCGACCAGTTGCGTCCGGCCGCGTGCGTCCACAGATAGCGACGGGGGAAGGAGGACCCGCAATCGCCCTCCGCGTAGGCGGGGCTTTGGTCAAAGTTATAGGCCTGCCCGTTCCATAAAATCTGCCCGTCTGCGCGGTGGCAGAGCGTCAGCACGCGGTGGCGGCACTCCAAAAAGGGCACGCAGGCAAAGGGGCCCATGATGTCATAAGCGGGGAGGGCGGGGGAGGAAAAGCGCAAATCGCCGGCGATTTCCTGTCCGTCATCGCGCAGATCCAGGCGCAAGCCCTCGGCGGAAAACCGGTTCTCGCCCATGCAAATCACGCCTCGTTTCGGGTGCGCCCAGCGCATGGCCTCCGCCGGAAAGAAAAAGGTCGCGCTGCCGCGCTCCGCCGACAGTGAGCAGTGGGCAGTGGGCAGTGAACAGTTTATGGCGGCAGGGGTAGCCTGCGGCCGCCCGCTTGCAAACACCTGCACCGAACCGCCAAGCGCCCCACCGCGCGCTCTGTGCCGCGCCACGATCACGCAGAGCGTATGCGCCGTGTTCTCCTGCTTAAAATACCAGCCGTCAAAAAAGCCATGCCTCATCAAATACTACCCATCCTACCAAAAGTGTTGCATCTTTGCGGTCTTTTTATTCCCCAACTGTGTCGCTGTCAATCGGCGTAGGCTGCCGGCTACGCCTCATTCCTGCTTCGTGTTGGAAAACAAAAATCCTCGCAAAGCTGCTAACATTTTTGGTGGGATGGGTAGTTTGCTAGCTTTTACAAAGTATTTCTAGTTATACCTATGCGGTCTCTTCGTCCAGCAGCGGTTTTTTTCTCTGCTTAAACAGCAGAATGGATTCCGCCAGCGGAACAAAGACGGAGAGGATCACATAGAACACCGGCCGCTGGCCGTCCGCATAGCGCGCGAAGATCTTGTGCAGCGCCAGCCCGCGGAACAGGTATACGATAACCTGCGCGGCCACCAACAGGAGCGTATAGATCAGTATGCCGATGGTAAAGGACATCATGGGCGCCAGAATCATATCCGGCGAGAAATGGGGGGTCTGTTCCAGCACGGTCATGCGAAAGGTTAAGGGGAGCACCATGATGATGAACGAGCCGATCGCCGTGACAACACCAAAGGCGATCGGCAGCACCAGCAGCCACACGCCGGTGTTTTTGACCTTTTTCTTGCCGAACTCGATCTCACCCGCCAGCGCGCCCAGCTGATAGTTGTTGACAATGGGGATAAACCCCAGCCAGCCGTTGGGAACGCCCTGCTTTGCGCTCAGTTTCAGAATGGCCAGCCCGCGCAGAACATAGTCCGTAATGGCCAGACCCCACGCCACCAGGCAGATACCGAGGATTAAGAGGAAGAGCGGCAGGATCGCTGCCAGCTCCGAGGGGAATGAGGAATACATGGAAAAACCCTCCTTTTTTTCTTTGATTATATTCTATATGAAGGTCGTTGGCAAGGGACCTTTTTAGTGGTACAGCATTTGTCAAGGGATAATGTCCATTTCTCTGAAAGAAATTTCATTCTCCCCTAAACCCTCTCAATAATTCCTTTGCTAATCCCTGTTAATCTGCTGATTTGCCGAATGGAAATACCC
>WRCT01000192.1 GCA_009783775.1 Clostridiales bacterium
AGCGCAAACAGCCGCAGCGCGGGCACGGCCAAGGCGAGGCCCTCTGCTGAGGTTATGCCCAGCAGCCGCCCCACCGCGCCCGGAATCAGCAGGAAAATCAGGGCGATGGCGACGCCCGCGATCATCAGAAACCGAAGGGCGGCGCGCATGGTAAAGCGAATGCCCGACCAATCCTTTTCGCCGTAGAGCGTACCCACGATGGGCAGCAGCGTATCGTTCGTGCCGAAGATGACGATGGAGGCGATCATGAGCGCGTTGATACACAGGGTCATGACCGTCATGCCGAGCGCGCCCAGCAGGCTGACGATCAGCAAATTGAGCACGAGCGCGCGCAGAAAGGACAGGCCCTGCGTGAGCGCCTCGGGCAGGCCCACGCGCAGCATACCCGTCAAGCGGCCAAAATCGCCTTTGCCGATTTTGACCAGCTTAAAGCCGCGCTCTTTGGAGAAGAAATACGGCAATAGCAGGAGAAAACCCGCCGCGTAACCCAGCACGGTGGACAGGGCCGCACCGGAAATGCCCGTGTCCAGAAAGCGGATAAAGACATAGGTCAGAACCAGCTTGACCGCGTTCGCGGCAATGGCGACCCAAGCCGCAAGGCGCGGCCTGCCGTCGGCGCGCACGAACTGCGCCAAACCCATGGTCAGCAGCATGAACGGCCCGATGAATACCGCCGGCGTTAAAAACGCCTGCGTTAAGCGAGCCAGTTCCGCGTCGCCCTGCGCCAGCGCCAGCGAGATGGGGCCGATGAAGGCAAGCAGTGCGGCCGTCAGCGCGAGCAGGGCGGCTGAGCCAACGCCGAAGGTGAGCGTAAAGATCCGGTTGGCGTTTTGGTCTTCCCGCCGGCCCTTCGCGATGGAGGCGCAGGCGACGCCGCCCACCGCGAACAGCAGGAACAGGGCGTTGAGCCCATAGATGACGGGCGACGCCAAGCCCACCGCCGAGAGCGCGGTCTCGCCCAGCAGGTTGCCCACAATGACGCTGTCGATCACGGTCGCCATAGAGAGGGCGACGCTGATCAGGACGGTGGGGAGCAGGTATTCGTTAAACTTGCGTTCCATCAATATCGGGCTGCGTTCGTACATTTCTATCGGCTCCCCTCAAAGTATCCCAGTCCTGCCATGGCCTCCATGAACCGATTCAGATAACTATCTGTCACAACCGGCCAGACAAAGCCCAGCCGGTCCAGCGCGGCGACGGTGTAGGCGTTGGCCGTGGCAATCGGCGCTATCTTTTGCCCGCCCTCGCGCGCGTTGTACGCGAACAGAGAGAGCAGATACTTTGCCTTGTCGGGATCTGTAAGCGCCTCGCTGTAGCGCGCGTCCCATTCATCGGCCTCACAGGCGCGCAGGTCAATGCCCACGCCCGCAAGCGCGGCGCGGATATCGCGGAAGAAGACTACATGGTTGTTGTAGGGATGGAAGACCACGCATTGTCGCGGGGTTTGGGTCAAAGCCAGCACGGCTTGGGCCGCAAAGTCCACGGCGGAGAACTCCACCGCCTCGCTCAAGACGTCGTAGGGCACGCTGCCGACGATACAATAGGCCTTGAGCAAGCCCAAAAAGCTGTTCGTGCCCCAGTTGATCTGGAACTCGCCGTCGGCGGAGCGCGCCATCAGATTGCCCACGCGCATGATCTTGGCGTCCAGCCCCTTGTCTATCGCCTCCAGAACGGCGCGTTCGGCGACAAACTTGCTGTGCAGGTATTGGTTGGAGATATCCTGCCCAAAGTACAGCATGGTCTCGTCCAGCGACAGGCTGCCGTCCGGCACGTTGTCCACCCTGGTGCCCGCGATACTGCAAGTTGAAACCTGGATCAGGCGGCAGCCCTTCTTCCGGCAGAAGGCGATCGCGTTTTTCGCGCCGCCGACGTTGATGTCCTCGATGTCCGTGCCCTCGGAAAAGTGTTTGACATTCGCGGCGCAGTTGATATAGGTGTCGATGGGCCGTTCGTCCAGCTTTTCGTAGAGCTCTGTCCCGCAGATATCGCCGTCCGCGACGAAGATCCGGCTGCCGAACAGGGGCGCGTAATCGTCTTCAAAATAGTAGGCCAGCATGGTCTTGAGCCTGCTTTCGGCGGAGGTCCTGCCCCCGCGCACCACGCAGTAAGCGAGACCGCGTTCGCTTTCCAAAAACGCGCGCAGTACATGAATGCCCAAAAAGCCCGTGGCGCCTGTCAGACAGATATTACCCAGCGGCCGGTTTTGCCCGCCCGTCAGGGCCGCGATCGTATTGCCCGCCAGCAGCGCGTTGATTTTGGCGTAATCATAGTCCTCTTCGGCTTGCGCAGGCGGCGCGGGCGTTTCGCCGCTTGTCAGCGCGGCAAGGCGGCGGGGCGTGGGATCGGAGAACACATCGCCATAGCTGACGGAATAGCCCCGACTCATCGCGGCGGCGGTCACGCGGGCCACCAGCAGCGAGGTGCCGCCCAAATCAAAGAAGTTATCACTTGCCCCGACTTTTTCCAGTCCGAGCGCCTGCGCGAAGATTTCACAAAAGGCCTTCTCCGCCTCTGTTGCGGGCGCCTCGTAATCCTGCTCCATCATCAGCGCGGGCGCGGGCAGGGCCTTGGTGTCGATCTTGCCGTTGGGCGTGACGGGCATGGATTCCAGTTGGCTGTAGGCCGTTGGGACCATGTACTTGGGCAGGGTGGCGGAAAGCGCCGCGCGCAGGGCCGCCGGTTCGATTTCCCTGTCGGCCGTGTAGTAGGCGCAGAGATGTTCCTGGCCGCGAATCTTGTTGACCAGAATGACCGCGCGCGTGATACCCTCGGTTGCGCCGATGGCGTTTTCCACCTCGCCCAGCTCAATGCGCAGGCCGCGCAGCTTGATCTGGTTGTCGTTTCGGCCCAGGATCAGCACTTCGCCGCTTGCGTTCCATTTGGCGAGGTCACCCGACCGATAGTAACGCGTGCCGTTCCAGGTGACAAAGCGTTCCGCCGTCAGTTCGGGTTTGCCCAGATAGCCCAGCGCCACGCCCGGGCCGCCGATCCAAAGCTCGCCGACGACGTGGGGCGGTAAGGAATTGCCGTCAATATCCATGATCTGCTCGGTCACGCCGCTCTCCGGCGGGCCGACGGGAATGACGCCCGTGTCGGCCTCGGTCACGATCTTGCAGTTGCAGTCCA
>WRCT01000193.1 GCA_009783775.1 Clostridiales bacterium
CGCGCTGCCCACACTCCGCGTGGCGGACAATATGCTCTCCGAGGCAAATCGGAACGCGTGGCAGGTCAGCTCCTTCAGCGGCTGGGGCACCACCTCCGACCTGCGCATTGTGCCGCAGATCACCGCGCCGGGCGGCATGATCAACTCCGCCTCCTGGACGGGCGACGACCTCTATCACGTCAACAGCGGCACGTCGATGGCCGCGCCGGCCGTGGCGGGCGCCATGGCGAACCTGATGATGTACGTCGACAAGTTCTACGGCGAGAAGTGGATGCTGGGCGACGCGGACTTAAGCGGTCGGGTGACGGCGGCGGACGCGGCAAAGATTCTGCGCGTCCTCGTCGAGCTGGACGAGTTCGAAAACGACAGGGCCAGGTTCCAGGCGGACTGCAACCAGGACGGGCGGATCAACGCGGCGGACGCGGCGAAGATCCTGCGCTACCTGGTCGAACTCGACACCCTGCCCGGCGAGATCAATATGATGAAGAAAACGGATCGGGCAGGAATCTCCGAGGCGCTCGCCCTCTCCACGGCGCGTATCCTCGAAGACAAAGACAAGGTCCCTTACTCCCCGCGCGCGCAGGGCGCCGGCATGATGAAATTGAGCCACGCGGCCCAGTCCGACGCCTATATCTCGGGCGCGCTGCAGGAGCTCGGCGACGACAAGGACAAAACGGGGCGTTACGCCATGTCCTTTGACGTGGTGAACCTGGGCGACAAGACCCTGACCTATACCGTGGCGCCGACCGTACTGCGCGATTACGCCAGCACCGCGCTGGGCGATACCTATAACCTGCTCTCCAGCGTAAAGGCGGACTTTACCTTTACCACAAACGGCAGTGCGACGAACCACACCGTCACGGTCCCCCCGAAGGGAACGGTCACGGTGAATGTCGTGATCATGCTGACGGACGGGCCGACAGGCGAAAAAACCAAATTAAACAACCTGTTCCCCAACGGCACTTTTGTCGAGGGCTTTGTCGTATTGACGCCCACCGTGCCGACAGGGGTGGAACCCGTCGCCATTCACGCGACCTTCCTGGCCTTCTACGGCGACTGGACGGCCCAGTCCATTCTCGAGTCGGCCGATTTCGGCGATGTGATAAACGCCCGGTTCAACAAAACAAACCCCTACCTCATGCGGCAGAATGTGGGCTTTAACAAGGCCTTCATCACCAACGCCTCGGGCGGCTATTATCCGAGCGGCAGCACCGTGAACAACGGCAAATTCCTGGGCGAAAACGCCTTTGTGTCCTCCGCCTACGATCCGGACAAAAACGCCATTTCCAACCGGAACAGCGATGCCCGCAGCTATTTCGCGGAGCGGGTGCAGGGTTTCCCCATGCAGCTGCGCAACGCGCGCCGTATGATCATGGTGGTAACAAACGCCCAAACCGGCGAAGTCTATGCCGCCGTCGATAAACCCTATGTGCGCAAGGCCGTCTACGACGCAAGTCGGGGCGGTTACCGCAACCAAACCTACCTCGACTGGAACGGCGCCTACTGGGACGGCTCCTTCGTTTGGAACGGAACCAACGCCGCCGGCCAGCTTGTGGCAAACAACACCAAGGTCCAGATCAACTACTACGCGTGGCTGGATTTTGAAAAGTCGGTAGAGGCGAACTATCAGGCGCTCGGCATCAAAACCACCGCCGACTACAGCAAGCTCAACACGACTGCCTGGTCGGATTGGAAGGTCTGGTCCTACCCGCTGACGGTGGACAATCAGGCGCCGACCATAGAGAAGATCGAACGCTCCGGCAGTACGCTCAACATCACCGTCTCCGACAACCAATACATCATGGCGGTCCTGGTCAGAGTGCCGAACCTGGACTGGGACGCCACGCCGAAATCCGTCACCATGACGCAGGGCGGCTCCGCCACGGTCAGTTTCACGCTGCCCGCCGGCGCCAGTGGAACGGTCAACATCGAAGTCATCGACTACGCTACCAACCGCCCCGGCTGGACTTATACATTGAAAGCCGACCCAAAAGACGATACGCTGGAAAAACGGCCATAGGATAAGGAGGACCCCCATACTGGAAATCCCCGAAACCATTGTCATGGCCCGCCAGCTGACCGCGCACGCGGGATAGGAAACGACAACCGCGAATACCGCTCACGCGGGGTTCTCTTAACCACGAAAAACACGAAAGGACACGAAAAAACAAATAAACCTTTCGTGCTTTTTCGTGTTTTTCGTGGTTTGAAAAGAAAAAACCCGCCGCAGCGTATTCGTGCTATTCGTGTCATTCGTGGTTAGAAAATGCCTCCCGCCGCAGCGCATTCGTGCTATTCGTGTCATTCGTGGTAAAAAATAAAAGCGGCAACTTGACCTGTAAGATATTGCGCAAAACCAAGGTTGTAATTAGTAGAGGTACTAGATCTTGATCATCTTATTTGCCTTCAGCACAGTAGAGGAACGGGACACCTTCGCCTGTCTGTATTCCCGCTACAAAAATCTGCTGCTGCACAAGGCCTATGAGATCCTGCGCGACTACGCGCTCGCCGAGGACGCGGTCTCCGAGGCATTCATCCGCGTCTACAAAAACCTGCACAAGATCGACGCCCCTGACAGCCCGCGCGCCGCAGCCTTCCTGGTCACCATCGTCAAGAACGTCGCGCTGACCATGCTGCGCAAGGCAAACCAAGCGGCCCATGCGCCCTATGAGGACTTCATGGCCGAGGAGGCCGACCCCTTTGACCTGGAGCGCGAGACCCTCGCCAAGATCTCCGCCGATGAGATCTACGCGCTGGTGAACCAACTGCCCGAGGAGCTGAAGAACGTGTTCCTCCTGCGCTTTGCCTACGATATGCCGCTGCGCGAAATCGGCAAAACGCTGGGCCTTACTGAAAACAACACGGCGGTCCGTCTGCACCGCGCCAGAAAAAAGCTTGCCCAACTGCTGACGAAAGGAGGCTATGCCCATGAAATCCAATGACAACGACGCGATCTTCAAAGAAATAGCCTCCCGCTATGTCGATCGCTACGGCACGGAGTTGCAGCGCGAGGCAAACGCTGACCTGCCCGCCCTCTCGCCCGTTGGCGAAAAACGCATCGCCAAGGCGATCCGCGCCCTCAAGTTCCGGCGTTTCCTGCCCGTCGC
>WRCT01000194.1 GCA_009783775.1 Clostridiales bacterium
CGAATTCCGAGAACTGAAAAAGGATGCGGGGACGTTATCCATGTTTTTACTGCTGAACAACAACCGTCGTGTGGCACACCGTTTGATGAGCACAGGGATGTTATCCATATTTTTATTGTTGAACAACAACGTGTCGGCGGAGACCAATATGCAGTCAAACGTTCAGTTGCTTGTCGGCGCGTCTCTTTCTCCCGACACCGCTTATCATAATTCAGCCTCGGTGTTTGAAGCTGTTATTGTTGAGCAAGGGTTTCTTTATCTGGGTTCCTTTTCACAGGCAGACTGCGACGGCATGACCGCCCGCGTCACGAAACGTTTCAAAGGGACATTGACAGGGGTCATTCCACTTTCTTTGTCTGCAAAGAGACCTCCTTATTTTAAAGCCGAATTTGTTCCGAACAAGGGGGATAAAATGATCTTTTTCTCAGGTGGGCATGGTTTCGCATCGAATCAGGTTACAAAAATTTTATGGAGTACGCCTGCGAATGAAAAAATGATTGACGGGTTTAGAAAAAAGAAAGATGCCGCCCCATGAAACGGATCATCTTTTTCATTCTGGCCATCGGAAGCGTTGCAAGAATTTCGTTGGCGGAAAGAGGGGAAACTTACCTGAGCGGGTTCAGATTTTACGCATTGGGGATGATCGACGAGCTTCATGAAAAGGAGCAATTCCGCATTGGAAGCCATTGGGAAATCGAGATTTCAGGTCTCGACGTGTTGATGAAAGACCCGGATTTGCGTTGGACAGACGACACAGGTGTGGAAACAGCCGCGCCCGAGAAAATAACGCTCAATCTTTTTACGGGATTCAGGTGGGGGATTTTTGTGTCGCCGGATGACACATGGCGGGGGCGTCCCGTTGTGTTCGTCGCGAGTGTTCGCGAGAATGTTTTCAGGAACTCTCTGCCCCCTCTTCCACTGTCTCCGGATGGAGAAGTTTTTTTTGTCTTTCCGTCGGCGGACGACCCTGACCTCCAGGCGGTTAAAAAGGCGGGCAAAATCGTCAATATGACCAACATGGCGGAGAGGCTGGAAAAATTGGCCGCCGCCGTGGAAGCGCCGGAGGAACCGATGTTCATCCGGTATTTCTGCGTCCACCAGATTTCCAAAACAGGGCTTGAATCCGCCGCGAAGGCGCGGCTTGCCGGATGGCGGGACGATGCCGCATTCAATCCAGAACTGCGCCTGTGCGCGGACGAGGCGCTTGCCAGGTGCTCGCCGCCGGAATATCAATGGAGCGAAGGACGCCTCGCCTTCCTGCGGGGGTTACACGAACTTGAGACCGTGCCGGAGTTTTTCAAAAAAACCGCGGAGATGACATTATCCAGAATCGGGCAACGGAAAGCGGAATACGAGAAATGGCGCGCGAATTCCGAAAATTAACCTTTTTGTGGATTAAACTTTGTCATCGAATGACGCGAATGGACACGAATGTTTTGCCAGTCATTCGTGTCCATTCGCGTCATTCGATGACAAAAAACACATATTTCGCCCGAGAAGATAAAATCACAACGCATCTATGAAAGCGGCGGGGGCGGCGCTCATTCTCCGAGTTCCTTGACCCGCACGTTACGGAAATAAATCGCGGCGTTGCCGTGCTTGCCTTGGAGGCCGATGCGGCCTTTGGTCGCCAGATCCGCCAACGGGCGGCTCAGCCACGGCGGGATGTCCGTGCCGTCGGGGTTCTTCTTCGCCGACGTCCAGCGCGACAGGTCGGCGTTCACCGTCACCTCCTCGTTGACCAGCACCTTGACCTGCTTGCCGCGCGCCACGACGGTCATGCGGTTCCATTCGCCCGCCGGCTTCACGTTGTTGACCAGCGGGGGCAGATGGCCATAGAGGCCGCCGTTTTTGGCGAACGGCGCCTCCTTTGCCCAGTGGGGATTGTTGTCGTCGAGGATCTGGACCTCGACCGCGTTGGGAATCCAGTCCGCCATGTCGCTGCAATAAATCAGCACGCCGCTGTTCGCCGCCGGGTCGCACATGTATTCCAAGTCGAGCACGAAATTCTCGTAGTCGCGGTCGGTCCAGATGGCCTCGTCCTTGTTGGCGGTCAGGTCGCCCTTCGCGTTGATGAACCAGACGCCCTTGGTGTAGACCGCATTGCTGAGGTCGAGGTTGAAGAGCGAGCGCCAGTTGCGCGAATCGGGGTGCTTGCTCGGCGGAATCGCCGGCGTCGCGGCGGTGCGGCAGTCCACCCGCCCGCACGGTTTGTCAGACGAAAACATGGCGCAGCCCGCCACCAGCGCCAATCCCCAAAGCATCATCAACGAAACGCATTTCATTCCCAGTTCTCCTTTTTTGTGGAATCTTACCCTGTCCGCCCGCCGAAGGCAATGCGGAAAGAAGACCGCGTGAGAAGTTCTAAAGTTCGGAGTTCGGGAGTTCTAAAGTTGAGATGGGGTTGCCGACGGTGGCGCGGGACAGGCACGAGCGTCGGCAGGGTGCGTGCTGACGGCTAACGGCTGACGGCTGACGGCTAACGGCTCAAAAAAACGTCGGCAGGGTGGGGAGTTACTCATCGTCTCAAAATAAAACATGAACATTCATCATCGAATGACGCGAATGAACACGGATTATTTTTGAAAATAATAAATGATTCGCATCCATTCGTGTCATTCGATGATGAAAACAATTATGAGACTCTTAATAACGGCCCCCGACACCTAACTCAGCCGGATTTTGCCCGCCAGACGCATCAGGAGAATCGTCGCGCCCACTGAAACGGCGGTGAGCGTCCCGCCCAGCGCGAATTTCCCGTACAGGAGATACCCCACGCCGAACAGCGCGCTCCAGACCGCCAGGCAGCCGACCATCATGCAGAGCAGCCCCGTCGGCACGTCCCAGCCCGCCGCGTCGTCCTTCACGCCGCCCGCCGCCACGACCTTGCGCCAGCCGGGGCCGCCCGCGCGGATCTTCGAGCAGAAACGCGCCAGCACCTCTTGCTTCTCCGGCGGCGTCAGATACGTCACCGTCACCCACCCCACCGTCGTGACGAGGATGCCAAACACCAGTTTCCATGCGCTGTAGTCCATGATGCCGAACAGCCCCGCGCCGTCCATCGCGTCTTTGATGCCCAGCGGCTCCG
>WRCT01000195.1 GCA_009783775.1 Clostridiales bacterium
AAAGACACTTGAAACGACCGTGTCGCAGGAAAATGATTTTTCCAAGATCGCCAATGTCATTGACCTTTACAAGGACAAGGAGGGCAGCTTGATCCAGGTGCTGCACTTGGCGCAGGAGATCCACGGTCACCTGCCGTTGGAGCTGCAGGAATTTATTTCGGAGGGAATGGGCATTCCGCTGTCGGAGATCGCCGGCGTGGTCTCGTTCTACTCCTTCTTCTCCACCGTGCCGCGCGGCGAGCACACCATCCGCGTGTGCATGGGCACCGCCTGTTATGTGCGCGGGGGAAAGAAGATCGTGGAATATCTGATGGATCGGCTGGACGTGGATCTGGGGGGCACGACAAAGGACGGCAAGTTCACCTTTGAGATTGCCCGCTGTATCGGCGCCTGCGGTCTGGCGCCGGCCATGATGATCGACGATACGGTATACAAGCAAGTCAGTCCGGCAAAACTGGGCTCGATTTTGAATGCCTATCAAAACAACACGGGAAAGGAGGGCGCTGCCACATGATTGCTTGCATGACCGATTTGAAAAAAATAAAGGAAGAGTATCTTGAAAAGATAGGAAAATACGAGTATTTGGCGATGGTCTGCTACGGTACCGGCTGCGTGGCCGCCAACTGTGAAGGTGTCCGCAACGCTTTGGTGGACGAGCTGCAAAAGCAGAACCTGACGGAAAAGGTTTCCGTTATCGAGCGCGGCTGCATGGGCACCTGTGCCGTCGGACCGGTCGTCTACATCTTGCCGGACGAGACCTATTATACTGAGATGGATGCCGAAAAAGCGCGGGACATCGTCGCCAAACATTTCATCGGCAAACAGCCGGTGGAGGAGTACACCTTCTATGATTCCATAAAATGCAAACGCATGACCAACATAAACGAGGTCAGTTTCTTTAAGGATCAGGTGCGTATCGCCCTGCGCAACTGCGGTTTGATCGACGTCAACTGCATCAACAGCTACATTTCCAAGGACGGCTATCTGGCCTTGGCGCAGGTGCTCGAAAGAGGAGACCGCCGTTATGTCATTGATGTCTTAAAAGCATCCGGTCTGCGCGGCCGCGGCGGCGGCGGCTTTCCGATCGGCATAAAGTGGGAGGCGGGCTACAACGCGCCGGAGGGCCAGAAGTACATCATCTGCAACGCGGACGAGGGCGACCCGGGCGCGTTTATGGACCGTTCGGTCTTTGAGGGCGATCCGCACAGCGTCATAGAAGGCATGATTCTGGGTGGCTATGCCATTGGCGCCAGCCGGGGCGTGGTTTACATTCGCGCCGAATACCCCATCGCCATCAAGCGTTTGGAGACGGCTATGGAAATGGCGCGGCAGGAAGGTCTTTTGGGCAAGAATATTTTAGGCTCCGGCTTTGATTTTGACATGGAGATCCGCATCGGCGCGGGCGCCTTTGTCTGCGGCGAGGAGACCGCGCTCATGAATTCGGTCGAGGGCCGCCGCGGCGAGCCCATGCAAAAGCCGCCCTTCCCGTTTGAATCGGGGCTGTTCGGCAAACCGTCCATCATCAACAATGTGGAAACCCTGGCAAATGTGCCGCCCATCATGCTCAACGGCGCCGACTGGTTCCGTCAGTTCGGCACGCCGGAGAGCCCGGGCACCAAGGTCTTTGCCTTAACCGGCAACATCACCAATTCCGGCCTGGTGGAAGTGCCCATGGGTATGCCCTTGGGCGATGTCATCTTCGATATCGGCGGCGGCATTCCGAACGGCAAGAAATTCAAGTCCGCGCAAACGGGCGGACCATCCGGCGGCTGCATTACCCCGAGGAAAATCAATACGCCTTTAGAATATGACAGCCTGTTGGCGCTGGGAACCATGATAGGCTCGGGCGGACTGATTATTATGGACGAGGACACCTGTATGGTGGACACTGCCCGGTTCTATATGGAGTTCATTCAGGACGAGAGCTGCGGCAAATGCGTGGCCTGCCGTATCGGCACGAAACGTATGCTGGAGATCTTGGAGCGCATCACCACCGGCCACGGCGAGGAGGGCGATATCGAGCGGCTCGAAGAGCTGGCCGAGACGATCCAGCAGGCCGCCATGTGCGGTCTGGGTCAGACGGCGCCCAATCCGGTCTTAAGCGCGATCGAAAACTTCCGCGAGGAGTTCGAGGAACATATTCACAAAAAACGCTGCCGCGCGGGCGTCTGCGCCGACCTGTTCGTCTCCCCCTGCGAGAACACCTGCCCCGCGAACGTCAACGTGCCGGGCTACAACGCGCTGGTGGAGAAGGGCCGGTTCATCGACGCCTATAACCTGATCCGGCAGGAGAACCCCTTCCCCGCGATCTGCGGACGCATTTGCACGCGGCCCTGCGAGGCCAAGTGCCGGCGGGCCAGCCTCGACGAGGCGGTCGCCATCTGTGACATCAAGCGTTTCGTCGCCGACTACGCGCGCAGCCATGAACAGCCAACGGCGGACATCATCTTCCCGCGCAACGGCAAGCGCGTCGCGGTCATCGGCGGCGGCCCGGGCGGCCTTTCCTGCGCCTGGTATCTGGCGCGGATCGGCTATGAGGTGAACGTCTATGAGTCCGAGAAACTCGCGGGCGGCGTATTGGCCTATGGCATTCCCGAATACCGCCTGCCGCAGGAAACCCTGCAATACGAGATCCAAAAGGTCGAGCGGGAGGGCGTCAAGATCCACTTGAACACGGTCGTGGGCAAGGACATCAGCTTTGACGAGATCCGCAAGACGAACGACGCGGTCTTTATCGCCGTCGGCACACAGGTGCCGCAGCGCGTCGGCTGCGAGGGCGAGGACATGGAGGGCGTCATCGGCGGCCTGGATTTCCTCAAGGACGTCAAGCTGAACGGCAATAGAAAGATCGGGCAGCGCGTGGCCGTCATCGGCGGCGGCAACACCGCGATCGACAGCGCGCGCACGGCCCTGCGCCTGGGCGCGAAGGAAGTCACGATCGTCTACCGCCGCACCCGGGGCGCGATGCCCGCCGACGAGATCGAGATCCACCACGCGCTGGAAGAGGGCGTACAGATCATGGAGCTGACCCAGCCCCTGCGCTTTGTGGGCCGTGATAATAAGGTCGAGCAAATGATCT
>WRCT01000196.1 GCA_009783775.1 Clostridiales bacterium
ATAGCCAACCTACCCTGCGAACGATTTAATCAGGGGTTCCAATGACAGTGCCCAATCCCCGGTGTCATTGCGAGGAGCCGGAAGTCGATAATGATTGAGAGAAACACGGCGAAGCAAGCCAGTCCCCGAGACAGTTCTTGTTGCCTCTCGCCAAGCAGATTACGCGAGTTTACAGCCGCCCCATTCGATGACGGCAAAGCCGGTTCTGGTGAAGGGTTGCAGGGTTTGTTCCTCTATTTCGATCGGGTTTTCCAGCGGCTTGAAGACCATAAAAACCCGCAGCAGGCTGTCGGGCGCGGGCTCGACGATCAGCCGTGCGGTATCGGTATAGGCCGCACCCTGGAAGGCGATCAAGTTATAGGCGTTGTTTTGCATTTGCGGCGCCCAATAGACGATGAACTCGTTGTATTCGTTCGGCAGCAGCCCCATATAGCTGAGCTTGTCTTGCAGGAACGCAACTGTGTCCTCACCCTTTACTACAAAGCCTTTGTCAAGATCGTAGTCCGCCGGCCCGTGGCCTTCCCAAAAGAGATAGGAGTAGGTCTTGCCGTCGCTGGGATCAATCAGCGTGCCGTTTGGATAGGCCGTGACGCGCCACTCGTTCTGGTATGCGGGATAGGTGAAATCCAAAACGCCGTCATATTCCAGGCGGACGGTGACTTCTGTGGGTTCGGTGGGGTAAAGATAAATGACGGGTTTTTCGGCCGCAGGCAGCAGCATGGACCGGCCGGTCACAAATGCTATGATGACGACGGCGGCAAGCACGAGCACTATAACAATAACAATGATAATCCATATCTTCTTTTTCATGCGCGTTCTCCTTTGCAACGTCATTGCGGCCCCCGAGCCGCAATCTCCTTCCTGATCAAATTGCGGGAGATTGCGGGCCTGACCCGCAATGACGGATAATGAGCGGGTATATTGTATCACAATGAAAAAAAAGAAGAAAGAAAAATACAAAATTTACGTCGCGTAAATTTTTGCGATTCGACACAAAATACTATTGTCGGTGAAAAAGCGCGATTTTATGTTTCACCGAACAATCCGCAGGAGGTGTAGCATGTCTAAAGAGTATGAAGGCAGCAGCTATCGCAACAACAGCTCGGAGGAGGCAAGCCGTTTTAACCACGGCGAGCAATCCAAGCAGAACAAACAGAAAAACGCGTTGAGACAGGCAGGCAGCAATAATCTCAACAAGTATCGGTTCTGATGAGCTGGCACAAGGTTATGGCAGACAGACGCGAAGAGGAAGATATTCCTTCGGACGTGCTGGGAAGCTATACGGGAATGGCAGAAGATGGTTCGCGGCCGGTGCAAGATGCGGACGACCTGTGAAAAAGGGGCTATGCGCCCCTTTTTGAGTGGAAAGTGGACAGTGGACAGTTAAGGTAAAAACTGCTCTGCAGTTTTTTCATTTTATTGGTTTTTGGTTTTCAGCTCCCTGAACAAAGTAAGAAACTGCTCAGGGGTCAAAGCTTCCGCACGGATTGAGGGGGAGAGGTTCATTTGTTCAAGAATTGAGGCGGCGGCGGGCCAGCCTTTTAGGTTGTTTAGTAAAGTTTTGCGGCGCATACGCAAGCATTGTTTGATAAAGGACAAAAAGTCCTGGTGTCTGGAATCTGGAATCTGGAATCTGTCCCTCTTGCGTAGTTGTACTACGCAAGAGCGGACCGTTGGTTGCGGCCAATAGCAGGATTCGGGGAGCTCGGCGAGGAGTTTGGGTTCGTAAAAGAGCTGCGAGAGAATCGCCACGGGGCCGTAGGTTTTGTCGCCCGGGGCGGCAAAAAAGCGCGCGGCGGCCTCCTTTTGCACCATAAGAGTGATCTCCGACGGATTGAGGGTCAGCAGCATTTCCGCGATGGGCGTGGTGATATAATAGGGCAGGTTGCCCGCCGCCACGAAATCGGGCGGCAGAAAGCTGTAGTCGAGCTTTAGGCAATCGCCGCAGAGGATTTGCAGTTTGGGGTCTTTGAAGCGGCGCAGGATGTCGCAGAGCGCGCTGTCCAACTCCACAGCGTAAAGCGTCTGCGCGCGCGGCAGGAGCAGCTCGGTCAGCGCGCCCAGGCCGGCCCCGATCTCCAATACGGCGGCGCCGTCCACGTTCATGGCGTCGGCCAGGCTTTGCAGGCGCGGCCCGTCGACAAAGAAATTCTGCCCCAGCGCCTTGTTCGGCGCGCGGCCCAGCTCCGTCAAAAGCTCTTTTACGGTTTGAATATTCGTCCTCACTGTAAAATAATAGTATCACGCATAATCCCTACTTGCAAGCATGGGGGGATTGCGGGTATAATAGATTAGAATATTATGTTAGTGAGAATCGGAGTTTTTATGAAAAAGATGATTGCCCTGTTGATTTGCGTTTCCCTGCTGTTTGCCGCCGCCGGTTGTTTCTTCGGCAACAATGGGGACGACGGTCCGGACGTTGCGCACGATACGCCTGCGCCGACTGCTGTTCCCACGCCTACGCCCGCGCCCACACCCACGCCGGAGCCGCGCCTGCTCTTTGCCGGTGAGACCTGGAAGGCGGAGGTCTTTGAGTCCTTGCTGGTGGAGGATGAGATCGTGCCGGAGCTTTACAGCGACCTGGACACGCTGCTGGCGGCGGGGCCCTTCCCCGGGCTGACCGTGGTCGCGCTCTATCAGGACGCGCCGCTGGATACGGGTAAGGTGGCGGGGCTGGTGCAACAGGGCGTGAAAGTCGTCGTGTTTGAGGCGGGCAATCCCGTCATCGGCGGCGCGACCGTGATCCCCTACGCGGGCACGGGCACAGGCATTGAGACGACGCGCATGATGGAGGCGACGCTGACTTTCCCGCCGCATGACACACCGGTGCGACTGCTGGGTATGTTCTCGGGCTCGGACAGCGCGGCGCACAAGCTCTGGTCGCAGAATGTGTCGGAGGGCAAGATTTTTTCCAGGGCCACCTTTACGGGCGGCAACGCCGCTGATTGGACGGATAAAATGCTGGACCTCTTCCAGGAGGGCCTGTTAGACGCGGTGTTCTGCGAGACGGCGGCGCTGGCGGAGGTCATGACCCGCGCGCTGGCGGCAAGGGGCCGCATTG
>WRCT01000197.1 GCA_009783775.1 Clostridiales bacterium
CCGTGGCCGAGGTCGCCAAAGAATTGGAAACGGAGGGCATACCGAAAGACCGCGCGACCCTCGCCGCCGCGCTGTCCGGCGGGGTGATCGGTCCGGCGCGGGACTACGCAACCGAGGAATACCGGACCTTTCGCGCCCGCGCATTAGAAGGAATCGAAACCCTGCTCTTTGCCGCACCGCCCTATCAGGGGCTGGCCGCCCTGCTATCCGCGCAGGCCGAGGGCAAGAAAAAGGCCGCCGTGCAAGCCGAGCCCCTGCGCCGCTTTTTGACAATCTTCGCCTCCCTGCTGCGCGACGCGCTGGCCGAAGGTGACCGGATCAACATAGACTGCGCCATTTTGCACGGTAAAATCACCGCACGCTTTACAAACGCCCAAATACAGCGTATGATAAAAAGAACATTGGAAGCGGAGCGGCATTTGTACTTTAATGCGAATCCGGGCTTTGTATTGGATTGGCTGATCACGAATGTACAAACTACAATGTACAAACTACAATGAAGGAAAAAACTGCTCTGCAGTTTTATTGAATGAAATAAAATCAAAAGCGGGTGGCGTGAGACACCCGTTACCACAATTGTAGTTTGTAGTTTGTACATTGTAGTTTAAGATGAAGCAAAGGAAACATCTATGGTTAAAGTAATTAGCGTAAAGTTCAAAACCAGCGGTCGGGTCTATTATTTCGATCCGCTGAATTTCGAGGTGCACGAGGGCGAGGGCGTCATCGTCGAGACCGCGCGCGGCATCGAGTACGGCACGGTGGCCAAGGCCCCGCACGAGGTGGAGGAGAGCGAGATCATCGCGCCGCTCAAGGCCATCACGCGTGTGGCGACGCCCGTGGACACGCGTATGCGTGACGAGAACGCGGCCAAAGAGGGCGAGGCCCTGGTGATCTGCCAGGACCGGATCGAGCAGCACGGCCTGACGATGAAACTCATCAGCGCGGACTATTCGTTCAACGGCAACAAGCTCGTGTTTTACTTCACGGCGGACGGCCGCGTGGACTTTCGTGAGCTGGTCAAGGACCTGGCCTTTGTATTCAAAACGCGGATCGAGCTGCGGCAGATCGGCGTGCGCGACGAGGCCAAGCTTTTAGGCGGCCTGGGCTCCTGCGGGCGGCCCGTGTGCTGCAAGTCGTTCATGGACGACTTCCACCCCGTCTCCATCAAAATGGCGAAGGAACAGAACCTGTCCCTCAGCCCCACCAAGATCTCCGGCCTCTGCGGCCGCCTGATGTGCTGCCTGCAATACGAGCAGGAGGCCTACGAGACCATGCGCAAGAAAATGCCCCGCGTCGGCAAACCAATCCTGACGGCGGACGGCGAGGGCGTGGTCATGGAAAACAACGTGATCACCGAAAAAACCCGCGTCCGCCTGCAAGCGGAGGACGGCACGGTGGACGTGCGCGACTATCCCTACGAGCAGCTCGCGGCCCCGGGCCAGCCCCTGCCCGCGTGCGCGCGCAAACTGGCCGAAGAAAAATCCGGCGAGAGTCCGGAACCCATACAGCGTCATACCCCCAGGCAGGACAGGCCCCGAAATAACGGCCGCGGCGGCCAGCGAAACGGCTCCGCTTCAGTTGATAGAAGAGAACGCTCCCCCCAGTCGGCGGCGCCGACTTCCCCCCTCAGGGAGGGGGGCAAATCCGCCGCAAAACCGGCGCAGCCCGCCCCTGCGGCAAACCCGACCGACCCAAAACCGGCGCAAACCACCCAACCCAAACGCTCCAACCGCCGCCGTTCCTACGGCCCCCGGCGGAAGTAAACTACAATGTACAAACTACAAACTACAATGGAAGAGTGCCGCTCTCGGCGGCACATTTGATGGGCGCTTGCATCCATTGTTCAAAGGAAAACCCGACGGGGTTTTCTTTCCTTCATTGTAGTTTGCAGTTTGCAGTTTGTACATTTTTCCTGCTCGCGTTCGCCAAATACACCCCGCCGATGACCAGCGCGGTCGCCGCGCCTTGCAGCAGGGAAAAGGGCTCGGAAAGCAGCAATACCCCCGCCAGCACGGTGATTAAAGTGGTCAGGCCCGCAAAGGACGTGGTCCGGCCCGGCCCGATACTTGAGATGGCATAGTTGCTCATGATAAAGCCCGCCACGGAACAGCCCACGCCCAAGTAGAGCTGGCAGAGCAGAAAGTCAAGGTTCGTAAACGGCAGGACGGCAAAGGCGGCGAACGTGCCCGCGCGCAGGTGCTCGACCACCGCGCAGAGCGTGAACCCCAGCGCGCCCACGGCGGACATGATATAGGTCTTTTCCGCGGGCGTCGTGTCCGTCAGACTGCGCGAGACGATGGAAAACAGGCTGTAGGCCGTGACGGCGCCCAAAAGCAGCGCGTAGCCCAGGATGTGAAAGCTGGCCGTCACGCCCCGCGCCAGCACGAGCGCCACCACGCCGCAGACGGACAGCCCGATACCCAGGGCCTGCTTTTTGGTCGGCGGCTCTTTGAGCAGCCAGGCCGACAGCAGAACGGTCACGATGGGAATGATGGAGATAATGGTCCCGCTTTCGGACGCGGTCGTGAGCTTGACGCCGAAGAACTCGCCCAAAAAATAAAGTATGGGATGGAAGAACGCGAGCAGCAGCAGGGGCAGCAGCTTTTTGCCGCGCAGGCGAATCGGCAGCAGGCGCAGCAGCGCGAGCAGGCTCATGGCGACAAAGGCAAAGAGAAACCGCCAGGAAAGCAGGGTAAAGCCCGAGACCCTGCCCGACCACTGTTTGGAAAACAAAAAGCTGAACCCGTACAGCACCTGCGCGCCGATGGCGCAGAGCACGCCGATTGCGGAAGATCGTTTCGTCATAGTGGAATCATAATACGATTCTCCAAAAAGTCAAGAAAAACCCGCCGCTCGCGTAGGGGCGATTATCAATCGCCCGTCTTTTCGCGCCCCTTTCGCGCCTTTCGTGGGATATAAGCTGTGAAGGAAGGATGTCCAATCCTTACATTACAGCAGGCAACCGATTCACCCGCAGCAACGTGAAACGGTCAGCCGAGGGGGTGATAGCAGCCGGTTTAGACTTCGACGAAGGCTATATCA
>WRCT01000198.1 GCA_009783775.1 Clostridiales bacterium
CGCCTTTGCCTCGCGTATGGTCGTAAACTGTTCGCATTTACTGAAAAGATCCATGTCGGTCCTCCCCCATGATTTCGCTTAAACGCACCAGCATTGTCTCGAATGAGGCCAGCTCCTCGGGTGTGGAACGTTCGGTAAGCCCTTCCAACGCCTGTTGCAGAAAGCCGTAGCCCGCGCCGTAATATTTGTAGAACCGCTCATCCACGGCCAGGCGGCATTCGCGTTTGTCCTCGCCGGAGGGCATACGTTTGATATACCCCTTCGCCTCCAGCCCGTTGACCTTGTAGGTGGCATTGGGCTGGGAAATGCCCAGCACCTCGGCGAACTGTTTGATCGTGGGGGTGCCCAGCAGGTGGATCGTATCCAGCGAATAGGACTCCGTGGCACTCAAGCGGCCGCTGCGCTCGTGAATGCGCGAAAACAGGCTTTGGTAATGCCGTAGCCTGAATTGGTTATACAGTGTTTCGAATTTCTGATACAACATGGCGACAAATCTACTTAAAAAATTTTAAGTAATTTTATCGCGATAATTCTGTTTTGTCAAGGGGGATTCTTGGCGAATTTCAGGGATTTCAGGAAGAACCCCAAAGCGTATAGCCGATAAAGAGCAGCAAGAGCAGGAGAAGGGCCAGCAGCGCGAAGAGCATGGTATAGTGCGCGCGCTTGATTTTCTTTTCGATCCGGCCGATCTCCTGCTTGTACATAAGTCTATAGGCTCCTATTTGTTATGCGCGGTGTTTCGCGTTCTTGCGCGCGCGGATCACCGCGAAACCGACAAGCGTCAGCGCGATCAGCGCGACCAATACGATATAGGGCAGGTCGTCCACACTGATACCCGTGGGCGTGATCGTCTTATAGGTGTTCGTGTAGTCCGCGCGGTTGTCGCCAACGCCGATCAGCGTGGCGGGCACGGTAAGCGATGTGTGCAGCGTGCCGTTTGTGACAACCGGCTGCGCGCCGTTGACGACCAGACTGACGCTGGGCGTGAAGTCCGTCGTGCCAGTCTCTGTTACCGTGTAGGTCGCGCCGGACTCCAGGTCGACAAAGGACAGCCATTGGCCATGCTTTAAGTGCACCGTCAGCGGATCGCCTGTGGTGAACTCAATGTAGTCCTCATCCGTGACGCTGTCTGTCTTGATATAGGACGAAGACACATTGGCTGTGCCGGTCACGACTGCATTGCTCTCGTCGAGAATGTAGGCCTTGTACTTCTGTGCCGCATCGGCGTTGCTGCCGCTCTTTGTTACCGTCACCGAAAAGTCAAAATACATCTGCCGATTTGCGAAGTCGTAATCGGCCAAGGCGTCGGTTGTGACAGCCTTTGAAATCGCCAGCGTGTAATCATCGGGATCGCCGGCGCTGTTGACCCTCTTATAGTTGTTCGTGAAGGTCATCTGGGAATAGTCGCCGGATACGGAGGGATCGCCGCCGGGGCGGGCGTCCACTTTTTCGCCGACCTCTGTGCCGTTTTCACCGTCCGTTACCACAATTTCCGAGGCAATGGCCGCCACATACAGCCCGTTCGCGCCGTTGGCAACCCAGGCCGTGACCTTATACTTTGCGGGGGAATAGAGGATGCTCTCCTGCGCGCTGAGGGTGGGCGTGACGCTCTTTGTTTCTTCGACGGTGTAAATATACACACCCGCGTGGGGCCAATTGACACCGGCAAATAGGCTGCCCGTCTCCAGACGCACGGTTTTGATCCCGCCGCTTGTGTTATCCGGATCCGCTGCCAAAAAGGATACGGTCCTTGTGATTGGAGGCATGGCATCATAATCCGCGCCTGAGGTTACGCCATCTACGCTCACGGCAGTGAACGCAAACGAGAACGTGATTTCCGGCGTGGGCACACCTTCACCCATTTCCAGAATCTTGGTGATAGAGGCCAGGGCCGGCGTTTGCTCTGTGCCCAGGATCGGTTCGTCCGTCAGGGGATCCGCTGCCACGGGCAGCGCCGCGCAGAGGCACAGGATCATGGTCAGTACGATACTGACGATCAGCTTGATTCGTTTCTTGGTCATTTGTTTTCTCCTTTTTTCTTTTTTCTATATCCACACGGGTGTGTTCGCCCATGTCAATATCCCTTATACATTGCGCCGCCGGAGGACTGCGATTACCTTGCCCAGGGTGTCGTCTATCCGCACACAGCCGTAGATCCGGCTGTCGGTCGCGCCGATTCGGCTGTCGGCCAATACAAAGATCATTCCTTCCGGCACGATGAGGGGAAAGTCCACGCCTTCTTCATACCGTTGCGTATCCTCGTAGATGTCCGGCTCCTGCTGCAGGGCACCGTTGATGACAAGTCCGTCTTCGGTGATGTCAACCGTGTCGCCCGCTGTGGCGACCACGCGGCGCACCTGCAGCTGCCCGTTTTTCTTGAGCGCGACCGCGTCGCGGGGCAGGTAGCCGTTGTTCGTGCTGCGAAAGAAGATTGCCAGGTCACCGTCATAAATAGCGGGCGCCATCGACGGTTCCTGATACCGCGCCAATCCGAACAGGAAGGTGAACAGCAGAACAAAGGCCAGAGCGATCGCTCCGATCTTCAAGAGAAGGAACAGCAGATCTTTTAAGAGAGACGGATTGCCCGACGCCTTTTCGGCGGCAACGGCCTTGCTCTGCGGCTTTTGGGGGACGGCTGCGCCAAACAGGGCCTGCCTTATCTCTAACGTGTAGTCCATAATGTTCTCCTTCTGCACTCGATCAGTCCGGCGGCGGTCAGTGTGAGCAGTCCACATCCCAGCAGCGGGATCGCCCAGCCGAGCGCGCTCTGCCCCGCCCCTGTAGGCACGATGGTCCTGCGCGCGTTTTCAAAGTCAAAGGCGCGCGGTTTGTTGCCCACGGGCCGAATGCCCGTGTCGGCCATTGGGGTGCTGCTTGAGTCCAGATTGTCCTGAAAGGACGTGATATAGTTGGCGGGATCCGCGTCCTC
>WRCT01000199.1 GCA_009783775.1 Clostridiales bacterium
CCCGTATATACGCCAACGGCGATCATGTGGACATTGAATGGAAAATCTGACGGGTCACAGACTCGCCAGGTACAAGGACAAGTTTTTGTTACTTTGTCAACAGTAGTGTACATTGTAGTTTGAGGAAAAAGTGGAAGAAACATTTGTAAGAACCGAGATACTATTGGGCAAACCCGCCATGGCGCGGCTGGCGGCGGCCCGCGTAGCCGTAATCGGCCTGGGCGGGGTGGGCGGCCACTGCGCCGAGGCGCTGGCGCGGGCGGGCGTGGGCGCGCTGCATTTGGTGGACGGGGATGTGTTTGTGCAAAGCAACCTCAACCGCCAACTCTTTGCCACTTATGCGACGCTCGGGCAGGAAAAACCGACCGCCGCCGCCCAGCGCATTGCCTCGTTTTGCGCCTGCGCCGTTACAACGGCACATATATTTGTAACGGAGGATACTGTCGCGGACGCGCTGTCGGGCGGCTTTGACTACATAGTGGACGCCTGCGACAGGCTTTCCGGCAAGGTCGCGCTGGTCCGGTTCGCGCATGAGCGGGGCATCCCGATCCTCTCCTGCATGGGCGCGGGCAACCGGCTGGACGCGACGGCCTTTACTGTGGCGGACATCTTCTCGACCGAGGGCTGCCCGCTTGCCCGCCGTATGCGCCAGGCCCTGCGCAAAGCAGGCATTCCCGCACTGGACTGCGTCATCAGCCGCGAGATCCCCATCGCTTGTGAGGGGATCGGCAGCTTTGCGCCGGCCACCGGCGCGGCGGGACTGGTGGCAGCGGGGTATGTGATAAGACAAACTACAAACTACAATGTACAAACTACAATGAAGGAAAAAACTGCAAAGCAGTTTTCTTGAATGATATAATAGAAAAAAACAGCTCCGCTGTTTTTACCATAATTGTAGTTTGTAGTTTGTACATTGTAGTTTAACTAATAAGGAGGTAAAATCATGAACGCATTAGAAAGATACCACTACTGGCTATCCAGTCCCGACATCGCGGACGCGGACAAGGCGGAGCTCTGGGACATCAAGGACGACTTAAACGAGATCGTCGAGCGCTTTTACACCGAGCTGAGTTTCGGCACGGCGGGGCTGCGCGGCATTTTGGGCGCGGGCGACAACCGCATGAACGTCTACAATGTACGCCGGGCCACCGAGGGCCTGGCCCGTTACTTGACCAGCCTGCCCCATGAGGGCGAACGCGCGGTCTGTATCGCCTACGACTCGCGGCGGTTCTCCGACGTGTTCGCGCGTGAGAGCGCCTGCGTTTTGGCGGCGCACGGGATCTCCGTCTACCTCTTTTCCACCCTGCATTCCGTGCCGCAGCTGTCCTTCGCCACACGCTACTATAAGTGCATGGCGGGCATTGTCATCACCGCCAGCCACAACCCGCCCAAGTACAACGGCTACAAGGTCTACTGGTCGCACGGCGGCCAGGTCGCCCCGCGTGAGGCGGACGCGATCCTGGATAATATCCGCGGCGTGGAGGGCTTTGCCACCGCCTATATGCCCTACCAGAAGGCCCTGCGCGACGGGCTGGTCACGCTCATCGGCAGGGAGGTCGACGAGGCCTATTTTGCCGCCACGCTCTCGCTGCTGCTCTATCCCGCGCTGGACCGCGAGAAGGGCCCGTCCATGCCGCTGATCTACACGCCCCTGCATGGCACGGGTTATGTGCCCGTGACGACCGTCTTGTCGCGCATGGGCCTGACGCAGGTGTTTGTCGTGGACAAACAGCGCGCGCCCGATCCGGATTTTCCGACCGTTGCCTCGCCGAATCCCGAGGACCCCAACGCCTTTACGCTTGCCCTGCGCCTGGCCGAGGAGAAAAAGGCCGACGTGATCCTGGCCACCGACCCCGACGCGGACCGCCTGGGCGTGAATGTGCGCAAACAGGACGGGACCTGGGTCACGCTCACCGGCAACCAGATCGGCAGCATTCTCATCTACTCCCTGCTCTCCGCGTACAAGGCGACGGGCAAGCTGCCCTTGGGCGGCCTGGTGGTCAAGTCCCTGGTCTCGACGCGATTGGCGGACGCGATCTGCGCGCGGTTTAACGTCACCTGCAAAGAGGTGCTGACGGGCTTTCGCTTTATCTCGGAGGAGATCGCCCGCTGTGAGGAAAAGGGAGACAACACCTTCCTGTTCGGGTTTGAGGAAAGCTACGGTTTTCTGGCGGGCGGGTTCGCGCGCGACAAGGACGCGATCTGCGCCGCCATGCTGGTGGCCGAGGCCTGTATCGCCGCCCGCGCGCGCGGCCTGACGCTCTATGACCTGCTGCAAGAGATCTACAAAGAATTCGGCTACTTCAAGGAAAGTGTGAAATCCTACACGCTGGAGGGCAAAACGGGCATTGAGCGTATCAACACCGCCATGGTCGCCCTGCGCGCGGCCCCGCCTGCGGAGGTCGCGGGTTTTGCCATCGCCAAAGCGGTGGACTATAAAAACCCTGACGAGACCGGCCTGCCGCCCAGCAATGTACTGCGCTACTCGCTCGAAAACGGAGCCTGGATCGCCGTGCGCCCGAGCGGCACGGAGCCCAAGCTCAAGCTCTACATCGGCGCGGACGCGGACAGCGAACCCGCCGTGGACGCTTTGCTCGCCCAACTCATGGACGGCATGGACGGGCTGCTTTGCGGCTACTTGTACGAGTAGGGGCGATTATCAATCGCCCGTCGCAGTGGGCAGTGGGCAGAACGCTCACGCGGGACAATGAAACCGCTGCAACGCAACTTGGTTTGCTGGATTGCCTCGTCGTGTCTCTCTCATTTTTATTGACTTCCGGCTCCTCGCAATGACGCTGGGATGGGGTGTCGTCATTGGAACCGCTGATTAAGTCTTGAGAACGGGGGCGAAAAATGGTATAATGAATGCATGAAAAAGCAGTTATCATTTAGTGATGTTGAGTATGCCGACAAGCGCAAGAAGACCCAA
>WRCT01000200.1 GCA_009783775.1 Clostridiales bacterium
AGCCTTCTTGGCTTCATTTATGTTTCTAAGGTTTACATATCCGCCTTCTGGCGGATGCTGCGCTCATTATAACCGATGCAGGCCTGGTTGTCAATGCCGTTGTATGAATCGGTACCATCAAAATAGAATTGCTGTTGCCCCAACGTTACACAGCGCGCAGCACTAGAAATTATAACTAAATGTGAAATTCCTCTTGCAAATGAAATCACGACATGATATGATATATTAGTGTAATAGTAAGATTTTCTTACGCACAAACAAGGAGGAGGGTATTATTATGGAAAAGAAGCAGAAGACACGCCTGCCAAGGCGCGCGCTCAGCGGTTTGCTGGTGGCGGCGCTGGTGCTGGGTATGGTAGCAGTGGGAGGGATCGTCAGCTCGAGCGCGTACGCGGTAGGCGACGTGGTCATCGGCAACGTGCTGACCGCCGACCCGCCGCCCGCCCTGCTGTTCACCGCGCCGGAAACCATCTGGCTGCGGTTCAACACCGGCACGATTAGCAGCTCGTCGAAGGGGACCAGCAGCGTTACCGATGCTTTCAGCAACATCACCAACGGCAGCGCAACCCAGCCCACCGGCGCAATCGCGTTCAGTTACCCGGGCGCGACGAACATTCGTCTATCCGCAAGGTACGGGGACAACACCACCAACCCCGACATGGGAACCGGCCTGATCAATCCCGCCAGCGGTTACTCGGACACCATGGACAGCCTTTTCTCGCCCTGGACGTCCGGCACCGGGACCTTCAGCGCGACGATGAACGCGGGCATAAACCTGGGCTTTACAGTCAACCAGAATGCAAGCAGGCTCATCGAGTGGACCATACTGTTCCGCCACCCCGGTTATGAGAAGGGCACGGTGGATCTCTCCGCAAAAGCCTATTCCGTGGTGCGCGCCCCCTCGACCGAGGTCTCCGGCGCGTCCGCGTACGCAGGGCCTCCTGCCGGCACATATAGTAAAATAGCGTCGACCGGCATCTTTGCCATTATGGGGCTACACAATGTCAAGGTCAAAGACAACGATTCATTTATCGGTTCGGGGTCGGGTACCATTTCCTGGTCCGGCGACAACTGGAGGGGCTACGGCGTACCGACCGCCTCCCTGCGCAAGGCGCTGGCCAGCACCGCACTGTCCAGTTTGGGAGATTGGAACGGAACGTCACAGAACAACACATGGCATACAGACGTGGGTTATGTCAGCGGTAATCCCCAAAGCACCGGTACCGCTACGGCCGCTTCGACGATTATGTGCGTAAACGGCTGGAGAAGCGCCCTGTCTGCTGCCGACCTTTGGACTTATGCGCTCAACAGTGAAGCGGGTACTCTTTACGTTGACTCGTCGCGTTTTCTGAACCTGAACCAGATACCCGGCCTGCGGGCGGCCATGATCCAAACGGAGGCGTCGGGAACTATCAACCGGTGGGGCCATAGGACAGACTCCAACCGTTCCTCATTTCTTACCGTAAGTTCCACGACGGTCTGGTCGCGCGCCCGTACCACGAGTAACCAGAACGCAAACCAATTTCATTTAGGCAAATATTTCGGCACGGATTTTAAAGACTATATTTATACTACGCAGACGAGCGGCACCGCAGGCAGCGGCACCGGAACGATCAGTATTTCCCTGCCCAATGACGCGACAGACCAGACAATTCCCTGTAGCGGCAACGTCATGATGTTCAGAAGTGGTGCTACTGCCAGTTTTCAGGCGGAGACAGCTTACCAGGTGGATTTTGTTGTCAAAAAGATCAGCAAGGACATCCTGCGCAAGGACCTGCGCACATTGGAGACCTCCGGCACAGTGGGCGCGGGCGAGGGCGCGCATCTCTCTCTTGCCGCGGGCACCAAATACGCGCGCCTGCCCGACCAGTTTATTACCAATGCCACCGCATATAATCAGAGCCTGCGTGACGCCACCTGGGCGCTGGGCAACCCGCTGTTTGGCATCACTGTCACGGGCGAAAACACCGGCACCCAGAACATGAACACCACGCAGACCGCCATCAACGCCGTGCGCCTGACCGCGCAGACGGCCTCGACAATCACCGCCACGGCGCTGTTCTACGACTGTTATCCCAGCGTGCCGATTGAGTTGGATGTATTCACCAACGGGACCAATACGGCGAACCTCACCCCCGTGGCCGCGGGCTCACTGGTGAAGGGAACCATCGTGGACCTGACGAGTTACACCTTCAAGTATGCCATTGCCCCCGATGGGACCCAATACAACGGAAGCGCCGCCGTGGCGCCTCTGGCGGCGGGCTACCTGGCCTACGGCACGTATCAGAACAGCCCGGGCTGGAAGTTCTACTACGAACCGGTTTACACCTACTATATCACCTACGATCCCGGCGTGGGCGACGGTGCACAATATGGCCCGTTTGCCTATGCCGGCACCGATAAAATTCTGGCCCACAACAACGCCAGCCTCACTTACAGCAAGGCGAACAGCGTTTTCACGGGCTGGAGCCCGGCTGCGGTTGTCGGCAGCGACGTCCAAACTCTGATTGACAACAAGACCATCTGGACAAACGGTCCCGGCACCTTCGATAAGAGTCTTACCCTCACCGCCCAGTGGGACTTCGCGCCGCACACGGTGACATACCACTCAAACAACGGTGCCGGACTCACGAGAGTCGCCAACCAGAAATATAACGATAACTACACAATAACAGGGAATACCGATGGGTGGACGAACGGAAGCCTCATCTTCCAGGGCTGGAGCACAGACCCGGGAGCTACAACGGCGGATACGATTTATACGCCCGGCAACTCCGTCACGATCACGGGCAACTTAGTGCTCTACGCGGTCTGGTCGGCGGACAAATATGACGTGACGTACCACGCGAACAAGGACGGCAGCGACACGACCAGCTGGGCCGACACGAACGGGGCGACCCACGGGAGCGCGTACGCGGTCCTG
>WRCT01000201.1 GCA_009783775.1 Clostridiales bacterium
AGGTTCGGACACAACAGGGTAATAAATTCATCCATCAAATCGCCTCCGTTTTTACTGTTCTTACGGAGATTATTATATCACATTCTTCTATGACTTTCAATTAATTTTGGAAAGAACCAAAAAACCATTGACAAACAGAAAGAAAAGGCATACACTAACAATAGTTGAGCAGGTATTCAACTATTGTGCGGCAGAAAAACTGCCCCGAAAGGAGATTACCCCGTGGAAAACAAAGAATCGTTCTCTTGTGACTGTGATGTCATCCACGAAGACGTGGTAAACCGCGTCCGTGCCGCCATGCCGGAAGGCAAACATTTTTATGACCTCGCGAATCTCTACAAAATGTTTTCAGACAATACCCGCGTTCGAATTTTGTGGGCGCTTTCCCGCGAGGAAATGTGCGTGTGCGACTTGGCCGTCCTGCTGGGCATGACGAAATCCGCCATCTCCCATCAGCTGAAATCCCTGCGCCTGACCAATCTCGTGAAATATGAGAAGCGGGGCAAAATTGTCTATTATTCCCTTGCGGACAGCCATGTGAAGGACATCTTCGAAAAGGGTTTTGAGCACATCCTGGAATAATTTTTTGGCCAAACGATTGAACGATTGAGCAATTATGATAATACGGGGGATGACAGTATGAAGAAAGAATACGTTTTGCAGGGCCTGGGCTGCGCGAATTGCGCCGCGAAAATAGAACACGATGTCGATCAGATGGAAGGCGTTGTGTCCGCGTCGGTCAATTTTGTGACCACCACGCTGCAAGTTGAAATTGATAACGAATTTCCGGGGGATATTCAGCGGGAGATTGAGGACATCGTCCGTCGGCATGAGCCGGAGGTGCTGGTTATCGACAAAACGGCGGGGGACAAAGGCCCCGGCAGTGACCAAGACACAAAACCGAAATGGAAGATTGTCCGTCTAATCGGGGGAGCGGTACTGCTGGCGGCAGGTGTGTTGCTGAAACGTACCGGTGTCAACACGTATATTCCGTTGGCGGTCTTTTTGCTGGCTTATCTGCTGTTGGGCGGCGATATTATCTTTCGCGCGCTGAAAAACATAAGCCGGGGCAAGATTTTTGATGAGAATTTCCTCATGACCGCCGCCACCGCCGGGGCCTTTGCCATCGGCGAAACCGCCGAGGCCGTGGCCGTCATGCTGTTTTACCAAGTGGGGGAGTACTTTCAGGAACTGGCGGTGCGGAGGTCGAGAAAATCCATCGCCGGCCTGATGGATATCCGGCCCGACTACGCCAATTTGAAGAGGGGAGAGCGCATCGTAAAAGTCGCCCCCGATACCGTGGAAGTCGGGGACATCATTGTGGTCAAACCCGGCGAAAAAATCCCGCTGGACGGCATTGTGCTCGAGGGGGAAGCCCTGCTGGATACCGCGGCACTCACCGGCGAATCCCTGCCGCGCCGCACGTCCGTGTCCGACACGGTGTTATCCGGATGTCTCAATCAAAACGGTCTGCTGACCATCGAGGTCACACAGACGTTCGGAGAATCTACGGTCTCTAAGATTATCGATCTCGTGGAAAACGCCGCCGCGAAAAAAGTGCCCACCGAGAACTTCATCACAAAATTCGCGCGCTGGTACACGCCCTCGGTCGTCGGCCTTGCGGCACTGATTGCGATTGTCCCGTCGCTGATAGGAGTTGGCCCGTGGCTGGAATGGCTGCGCCGGGGACTGATTTTCCTCGTCATTTCCTGCCCCTGCGCCCTGGTGATCTCCATTCCGCTGAGCTTTTTCGGCGGAATCGGCGGCGCTTCCCGCAAAGGCATTTTAATCAAAGGCAGCAATTACCTGGAGGCCTTGAATCATCTGGATATCGTCGTGTTCGATAAGACGGGGACGCTCACCAAAGGCATATTCGAGGTGACGGCGGTTCAGCCCGCTGATGGATTCAGCGCCGCCGAGTTGCTGGAAGCCACGGCCTGTGCCGAAGCTTTCTCCAATCACCCCATCGCATTGTCTATTCTGAAAAAATACGGCGGAGAAGTGGACAAAAGCAATCTGCGGGATTACAGCGAAACGGCGGGCCTTGGCGTAAGCGTAAACGCGAACGGCCGGGTCATTCATGCAGGAAATGAAAAACTGATGGAGCGCATAAATATTGTTGTTCCGGAGACGCAGAGGAGAGGCACGCGGGTTTTTGTCGCAATAGACGGTCTGTTTGCCGGACAGATTCTGATCTCGGATGAAGTCAAGCCGGACAGCGGCAGGGCCATTGCCGCGCTGAAAGCAAAAGGCGTCCGCGAAACCGTCATGCTCACCGGAGACGATACGCAGATTGCCGCAGCCGTCGCCGATGAGTTGAAGTTGGACGGAGTCTACGGCGGTCTGTTGCCCCAGGAAAAAGTTGAACGGGTCGAACAGCTGATGACGCAAAAGCGGGCAAAGGGCAAGTTGGCTTTTGCGGGGGACGGGATTAACGACGCGCCCGTGTTGGCCATAGCGGACGTGGGCGTCGCCATGGGCGGCCTCGGTTCCGACGCGGCCATTGAAGCCGCCGACATCGTGTTGATGACGGATGAGCCGTCAAAACTGGCGGAAGCGGTGGATGTGGCGCGGTTCACAAAGCGCATTGTGTGGCAGAATATATTTTTTGCCCTGGGAATAAAGGTCGTCTTTCTTCTGCTGGGGGCTTTGGGCCTCGCGAGCATGTGGGAGGCCGTCTTTGCCGATGTGGGCGTGGCGGTATTGGCGATTTTGAACGCCATGCGGGTCATGAAAAAATGAACAACCCCGCAGCAAGACTGCGGGTTCAAACCGAAGACAAAGTCCACCGCTCTGGTGGATTTTGTTGTATTTTGGGATAAAATATGGTATAATAACAAGTGAGAAAGAGAGTGTGAACATAAGGGGTTGGGTGCATGTTGAGCGAAAATCGA
>WRCT01000202.1 GCA_009783775.1 Clostridiales bacterium
CAGCGTGATATTCTCTTTCAGGCTTCTGCCCGACAACACATATTCCACATCTGCTCCGGCAGATATATCTGTATATCGGATAGCGCTTGCCAGTTCGGCGGGATAGCGGAGTTCTTCGTCTCTGGCCCTGGCGATTGCTTCAGCGGCCTCCTCTTCACTTAATCCTTCAATGTCTACCTCAGCGCCTCGGCCGGTTGTTTCCGCGACCTGTGCCGAGGCCGTGCCCCGCACGAAGGGTGTTTCTACAAAGCGCCAGGACAGCGCGTACTCGCCAAGTCTGACCTCAACTAAACTAAACCGGCTGCTATCACCCCCTCGGCTGACCGTTTTACGTTGCTGCGGGTGAATCGGTTGCCTGCTGTAATGTAAGGATTGGACATCCTTCCTTCACAGCTTATATCCTGGTTAAAGAAAAACCCGCGTGAACGGCAATCCCCATTTTCGTTCATGTTTTCGTGGTTAACGGAAAATACCCGCATAGAATAGGAATATGAAAGAGAAGAAGTACAAGATCAATTTCAAACGTCTGGCGCTGGTGGCCGTCATTGTCGTGCTCGGCGTACTGTTTCTGCAAAGCTGTATCATCGCCTGCGGGCGCGGCAGCCGGTCCGGCAGCGCGCAGGGCGAACCGACCGACCCTCCGCCCGTGGTGCGTGAAATCATTCTGGACAAGCCTCCCGCAGGGTCGCCCACGCCTGCGCCAACCGAAGAAACGGACCAAGCCGTCCGGACCCTTCGGGTCTATGACCACAAGGCGGACGCGGTTCTCGTTATGGACCTGGAGGACTACATCATCGGCGTGGTGGCGGGGGAGATGCCCGCCAGTTTCGCGCCCGAGGCGTTGAAGGCGCAGGCCGTGGCCTCGCGGACCTACTCGCTTTACGGCGTCTTGCATGGCGGCTGCGGCACGCGCGAGGACGCGGACATCTGCACCAACAGCCAGTGCTGTCAGGCCTACACCTCTGCGCAAGCCTTGCGGGACAAGCTGGGCAGCAAGTTTGAGGAGATCTACGCCTGCTTTGCGCGGGCGGTGCGGGAGACAGAGGGCGAGGTCCTGCTCTACAAGGGCCGCGTGATCGAGGCGCTCTATCACGCCAGCGCGGGCGGCAAAACGGAGGACTCCGAAAACGCGTTTGCAAACAGCCGGCCCTACCTGCGTTCGGTGGAGAGCGCAAACGAAGTCGGCAGCCGTCAGGAGGGCGAGGCGCGGTTTTCCCACAAAGACTTTATCGCAAAGGCCAACGCGGCCTATCCGAAGGCCAAACTGGTAGCCGAGGATCTGGTGGGGCAGGTCCGCGTGCTGGCATGGTACGAGAGCGACCGCGTCAAGACCCTGCAATTGGGCGAGACGACGATCACCGGCAAGCAGGCGCGCAAGCTCTTTGACCTGCTCAGCACGCAGTTTACCGTGACCTTCACGTCAAATCGGGTCATCTTCGCCACCAAGGGCTACGGCCACGGCGTGGGGTTAAGCCAAAGCGGCGCGAACGGAATGGCCCAATCGGGCAGCGACTACCGTGAGATTTTGCTGCACTATTACACGGGGGTCACGATAGAGAAGTTGACGCAATAAACTACAATGTACAAACTACAAACTACAATTGAGGAAAAAAAGCCCCGGGGTCCCCGCCCAGCACCTGGTATCCGAGCCAGGTGCTGGATGGGGTGGATTGACGGCTTTTCCTTTGAAAAATGGGTTCAGGATACCCATCAAATGTGCCGCCGAAAGCGGCACTCCTTCATTGTAGTTTGTACATTGTACATTGTAGTTTTACAGTTTGGGCTTGTCAAATCGTCAAAAAGAGAGTATCATAACACCAATGTTAACTTGGGAGGGTATGTCCATGTTTCTTTTGGACGCACGGGCATACGCGGCCTGCGGCTTAACGCCCGAGACACAGGTGCTGGCCGCGGTCTCCGGCGGCTCCGATTCGACCGCCCTGCTGCTGGAACTGCACAGGCTTGTTCGCGAGGGCAAGATCAAGCGGGTCGCGGGCGCGCATATCAACCACGGCATTCGAGACGCCGAAGCGCAGCGGGACGAGGCCTTTGTGTGGCGGCTTTGCCGGCGGCTGGAGATCGAAAACTTCACCGCCCGGGTGTCCGTGCCCGCGTTCGCGCAGCGGACGGGTATGTCACTCGAGCACGCGGCGCGGGAGATGCGCTACAAACACCTGCGGCAAATAAAAGCGGAGCGTGGTTTTGACTGCATCGCCGTCGCGCACCATCAGTCGGACCAGGCGGAGACGATCCTGCAGCACGCGATTCGCGGCTGCGGGTTGAACGGGCTCGTGGGCATGAAGACCGTCAGCGGCGATATCGTCCGGCCCCTGCTGGATGTTTCCAAAGCGGAGATCCTGGCCTTTTTGGCGGAGGGCAACCACCCCTTTTTGGAGGATTCCACGAACATGGAGCCCTATGCCCAGCGCAACCGCTTGCGGCAGCGCGTGATCCCCGAACTGGTGCGGGAAAACCCGCAGGCGATCGAGCACCTTTGCCGCACGGCCAGCTTTCTGGCCGAGGACGAGGCCTATCTGACGGGCCTGGCCAAGGCCGCCCGGACTGAATGCGGAGAGAACCGCAAGGCGATCGCGCGGCTGCCTAAACCCGTTCGCAAGCGCGTGCTGATGGCCCTGCTGGCCGAGCGGGACGTGGAGGTTTCGGCGGATACGGTCATGCGGCTGGACGAGCTCCTGCTTGCGCGCACCGGCGTGCGGATCCCGCTTTCCGACGGATTCTGCGCTTGGACGGAGAACGACAACCTGCGGCTCGGCAAACTGTCGGAGCTGGAAACCTATGACCTGCCGCTGGAGATCGGGCAGGTATGCGCGCTTAAAACGGGCCGGCTGCTGGTGACAAAGGCCGCCGCCGCGGCGCTGCC
>WRCT01000203.1 GCA_009783775.1 Clostridiales bacterium
AGCTGACGGATCTGCGCCTTGCTGCCTCTGGCGCCCGAGTTGGCCATCATGTAGATGGGGTTGGTTTCCTCTAACGAGGCCATCAGCGCGGCGGTCACGTCCTGCGTGGTCTGTTCCCAAACGGAGATCACGCGCTGCCGGCGCTCGGCGTCGGAGAGCAGGCCCATGCGAAACTCGTTGTCGATCTCCACGACCTGGCTTTCGGCGTCCTCGATGAGCGCTTTTTTCTCCTGCGGCACCTCGATATCCTGGAAACCGACGGTAATGCCGCCCCGCGTGGAGTAGGAGAAACCGAGTTTCTTGATATTATCCAGCACCTCGGAGGTCTTGGTCGGGCCGTACTTGCGGTAGCAGCGGTCCACGATCTCGCCCAGGTCCTTCTTCGTGACCAGGCCGTCGATTTCGAGCAGGAACATATCGTCCACCGTCTCGCGCGGGACCAGGCCCAGGTTCTGCGGGATCGCGTTGTTAAACAGCAGCCGCCCCACCGTGGTGGGGATGACCTTCTTGTATACGATGTCGGCGAAGACGCGTTCCACGCGCACCTTGACCTTCGCCTGCAAGTCCACCTCGCCCGTCTGATAGGCCATGATCGCCTCGTCCTGCGAGGTAAAGGCCTTGCCCGTGCCCTTGGCGCCGGCGGTTTCGAGCGTCAGATAATAGCAGCCCATGACCATGTCCTGCGTGGGGGAGACGACGGGTTTGCCGTCCTGCGGTTTTAAGATATTGTTCGAGGCCAGCATGAGGAAACGTGCCTCCGCCTGCGCCTCGACCGAAAGCGGCACGTGGACCGCCATCTGGTCGCCGTCGAAGTCCGCGTTAAAGGCGGTACATACGAGCGGGTGCAGCTTGATCGCGCGGCCCTCGACGAGCACGGGCTCAAAGGCCTGAATGCCCAGACGGTGCAGGGTAGGCGCGCGGTTGAGCATGACGGGATGGTCACGAATGACCTCCTCTAAAACGCCCCAAACCTCGGCCGCGCTGCGCTCGACCATGCGCTTGGCGCCCTTGACGTTCTGCGCGAAACCGCCCTTGACCAGCCGCTTCATCACAAAGGGCTTAAACAGCTCCAAAGCCATCTCCTTGGGCAGGCCGCACTGGTACATTTTCAGCTCGGGCCCGACCACAATAACGGAACGGCCCGAATAGTCCACGCGCTTGCCCAGCAGGTTCTGCCGAAACCGGCCCTGCTTGCCGCGCAGCATATCGGACAAAGATTTTAAGGGGCGGTTGCCCGGGCCCGTCACGGGCCGTGAGCGCCTGCCGTTGTCGATCAGCGCGTCCACCGACTCCTGCAGCATACGCTTTTCGTTGCGCACGATGATGTCCGGCGCGCGCAGCTCCAGCAATCTCTTCAAGCGGTTGTTGCGGTTGATGACCCGACGGTATAAATCGTTGAGGTCGGAGGTGGCGAACCGGCCGCCGTCCAACTGCACCATGGGGCGCAGCTCGGGCGGGATCACCGGCAGCACGGTCAAAACGATCCACTCGGGGCGGTTGCCGCTCTTGACAAAGGCCTCGACCACTTCCAGCCGCTTGATCGCGTTCTGCCGTTTTTGGCCGCCGCTGTTCTCCGCCTCGGCGCGCAGCTCGGCGTTCAGCTTGGGCAAATCAATATTCGCCAGCAGCTCGCGGATCGCCTCCGCGCCCATACCGGCCCGAAAACTCTTCGCGCCGTACTGTTCCTGCAGCTCGCGGTACTCGCGCTCGGCGATGACCTGCTTGGCGCGCAGGGGCGTCTGGCCCGGGTCGATCACGACATAGGACGCGAAGTACAGCACCTGCTCCAGTTCGCGCGGGCTCATGTCCAGCAGCATTTTCATGCGGCAGGGGATCCCCTTGAAATACCAGATATGCGAGACGGGCACGGCCAGGTCGATGTGACCCATGCGCTCGCGGCGCACCTTGGCCCGCGTCACTTCCACGCCGCACTTGTCGCAGATGATGCCCTTATACCGGCCGCGCTTATAGCGTCCGCAATGGCATTCCCAGTCCTTCGTCGGCCCGAAGATACGCTCGCAGAACAAGCCGTCCTTCTCGGGCTTTAGGGTGCGGTAGTTGATGGTCTCCGGCTTTCTCACCTCGCCGTGGGACCACTCCCGAATCTTCTCGGGCGAGGCCAGGCCTATTTTCAACGCGTCAAAGTTTGTCAGCTCAAACATATGTTTCTCTCCTTATAATCGGCGGACGACCAATGGTCGCCCCTACGTTAGGGCGCCCGCTTGGGCGGTGCGTCAGTCGTCTATCGTCAGTTCGTCCAGCTCGGGAACAATCAGCTCGGTCTCGACGTCTTCCTGCTCCACCTTGGCCAATGCCTCCGCGTCCGGCTCAAAATCCTCCGGCTCCTCGGGCTCTTCTTCGGACTCCTCCGCCTCGGGCTCGTCGTCTAACGCCGCGAAGTCCTCGAACTCGTCTTCTTCGGCCTCGTCTGTTTCCTCGCCGTCGGCCTCGTCAAAGTCGTCGTCAAAGTCAAAGTCCTCTCCCTCCGTCATCTCGCGGTCGAGGTTGGATTCCAGAACATTCAGATCCGTGGTGCGCACGTCGTCCTCGTCGTCCTCGGTGATCATAATCTCCTCGCGCGTATCGGACAGCACCTTGATGTCCAGGCCCAGCGACTGCAGTTCCTTGATCAAGACCTTAAAGGACTCCGGCACGCCGGCGGGCGGTACATTCTCGCCCTTGACAATGCTTTCATAGGTCTTCACGCGGCCGATCACGTCGTCCGACTTGACGGTCAGGATCTCCTGCAATGTGTGCGCCGCGCCGTAGGCCTCGAGCGCCCAGACTTCCATCTCGCCGAAACGCTGGCCGCCGAACTGCGCCTTGCCGCCCAGCGGCTGCTGGGTGACCAAAGAG
>WRCT01000204.1 GCA_009783775.1 Clostridiales bacterium
CAACTTGGTCAGATTGTTGCCGGAGCAGTCGAGATCCCATAACGCAGTCAGTCCGGATACATCCAACTCGTCCAAATTGTTATTGCCGCAGGTCAACTGCACCAGATATGGCACAGGGGACAGGTCTAGCTTGTCAAGATGATTGTCAGCGCAATTCAAACGCCTCAGTTCCGTCGCGTCGGATAAGTTCAACGTAGTAAGGCTATTATTCGAGCAATTCAAATTCAAAAGCTTGTTCCGGTGGGATAAATCTATCTCCGTCAAATTGTTGTCTGCGCAATTCAACCATTCCAAATCAGACAGGCCGGACAAATTCAGTATGCTTAGATTGTTTTCATCACACAACAAGTCGCGCAAATTTGACAGGCCGGTTACATACAGCGTGTCTAAATTATTACCAGTGCAGTCCAGTCTTGTCAGTTTGGTCAGGCCAGATGCATCAAGTTCAACTAAGCGATTGCGATAACACCACAGTGTGTATAGATTCGTCAGGCCGGATACCGTTAGCTCGGTAAGTTTATTTTCTCCGCATATCAAATCGCGCAACGCAATCAAGTCGGACACATTCAGCACGTTCAGATTATTGTATCCGCAGTCCAGAAACTCCAAGTCCGTCAGTCCGGACAAGTCCAACACTGCCAAGTTGTTGTTCTGGCATGATAGTTCTATCAAGTTCACCAGGCCGGTCACATTCAAAGCGGTCAACTCATTGTAATAGCAGTGCAGATACTCAAGCTTTGTCAGGCCTGACAGGTTCAGTCCTTTCAGATTGTTATATCCGCAGTTCAGAGACACTAACTCCTCAAGACCGGATAAAACCAACATTCCTGTTAACTCCTCATTGGTCAAATAAATTCCAACAATGCGCTTGTTTGTGACGTCCTCCGACCACTGCACCCCATGCCAGCCCATCATTTCCCATTCCGACGGCACAGAGCTCCCGTCCGCAGGGTCTGCCTTTGGTACGTTCCAGCCGTTGTTGTCGATGATGGCATTGATGACCGCAATGTCGTCCTTGTTGTAGTCGCCTGGGGCCGCTGTTGCGGTAGCGGGGAGCGCGCACAGCAATAAAGTTAAGGCCAACAGGACGGAGAGAATTCGCATTGCTCTGTTTCTTCCCATACAAAACTCCTTTCGGGCGATTGATAATCGCCCCTACGCGTGGGTTGGGCGGGCGAACGCAGTTCGCCCCTACGGTTGCGTGGACAGGCGGGCGAACGCAGTTCGCCCCTACGGTTGCGTGGACAGGCGGGCGGGCCAACCCCGCCCCTACGAGTATAAATGTACTTTCAGCGTCAGGCGGCCTTGGTTCACCTCGCCGATGCCGAGGAAGGCCGGGGCGTAGACGCGGACGGGACCGTTTGGGGTGTTTGGGACGCGGGTGTCTAGGCCGTTGCGGGTGGGAGTGGCGCGGTCTGCGGGCAGGGTAATCGCGGGCAGAGAGTTCAAGGCTTGTTCGCAGGAGATGAGAGCGGTTTCCAGCTTGCCCTGCCCCGCCAGCGCGGTCAGTTCGGGGATCGTATAGGCGTCGTCTAACGTGAACGGTCCCGAGCGCGTGCGCAGCAGAAAGGACATATGGGCAGGCAGGCCCAGCGCGAGACCGATATCGCGACAGAGGGTGCGAATGTAAGTGCCGCGCGAACAGCCCACGCGCAGGAGAAAGCGATTTGTGCCCGTTTGCTCGATTAGCTCAAGCTTGCCGATCTCGATGACACGTTTCTTCTCTACCGCGGGCGCGCCGGAGAGGGCCAGGTCATAGAGCTTTTTCCCCTCATGCTTGAGCGCGGAGTACATGGGCGCGACCTGCTCGATTGCGCCGCGAAATCGTGGCAGGACGGCTGCCAGCTGCTCGGCGGTTACATGGCAGTCTGCGGATTCCAGCACCTTGCCAAAGGCGTCCTGCGTGTCCGTGCTTTGGCCGAAGGCGATCTCAGCCAGGTATTCCTTTTCCTTGTCGACCAGATAGTCAAAGAGCCGCGCGGCGCGGCCCACGCAAACGGGCAATACGCCCGCCGCGCCGGGATCGAGCGTGCCCAAATGCCCCACGCGCTTTACACCGGTCAGCCGGCGAATGTCCACCACGGCGTCGCTGCTGGACATACCGGGCGGTTTGATCAGATTAAAAATGCCGTCCATTATTTAGGCAAGTACGGCAAAATTGCCGCTTTCATTTGCTCCTTGGCCTCTTCAAGCGTGCAAGAAAGCGTAATGCCAGCGGCGCGCCGGTGACCGCCGCCGCCGAATTGCAGGGCGATTTCGGAGACGTCTATGTCAAGCAGGGCGCGCAGGCTGACGCGGATCCGGCCGTCGATGGATTCGCGCAGCAGGCAGGAGACCTCGACCCCCTCCATATCGCGCAGGTAGTCGATCAGGCCCTCGCAGTCCTCGCCCGAGGCGTGCCAGCGTTTCAGCTCGGACTGGGAGATGGCGGAGAGGGCAAAGCGGCCCTCCGCCAACAGTTCCAAATTTTGCAGGACAACACCGATCATGCGTGTTTTTTTCACGGGCGTAATACGAAACAGCCGCCGGTTCAGCTCGGGCAGGGGGATCCCGCATTCGAGCAAATGCGCGGCGGTGCGAAAGGTGTCGGGCGTGACATTGGAATAGGAGAAATTACCCGTGTCGGTGGCGACGGCGGCATAGAGACAGGTCGCCATGGCAAGGGTGAGGGGAATGCCCAGGGCCTGCAGCAGGGTAAAAATCATCTCGCCCGTGGACGAGCAGCGGATGATCCAGTTCTCTTGCGCGTAGCCTGCGTTCGTTTGATGGTGGTCAATGCACAGGCTGTGTTTCGCTTGCGCCAGCAGGGACGCCAGATCGCCCGCACGACCCAAATCGGCGCA
>WRCT01000205.1 GCA_009783775.1 Clostridiales bacterium
AAACGCCGCAGAGTATGGCCTTCATGTCCAGCGCGCCTCTGCCCCAAAGCTGACCGTCCTCCACAATACCCGCGAAAGCTGGTTTGTCCCATTTTTCTTCCTCGGCGGGTACGACGTCGTAATGCGCCATAAAGACGATGGGCGCGGCGTCGCTCTTTCCCTTGACTTTGTACAGCAGGCCGGTCGGGCCGATACGTTCCGGCGGGCAGAGTCGGTGCAGATTGGGATAAAGCTTGGGCAGCAGCTGGCGAAACTTCTCAAACTCGGTTTCATCGACAAGTGAGGGATCTAAATGCGAGACGGTTCTGCAGCGGATCATCTGCGCGAGGCGGTCGATGATCTGCTCTTCGTTCACCGCAATCTCTTCTGCGGCAAGCGGTTCGGTTTTTAATGGGCGAAAGGCAAGGGCGCGCGCCAGCAGAACGCCGATAAAGGCGGTGAACAAACCGAGGATAAGCCAGCCCACCATAATAAAACACCTCACGATAATTGACATTTTGGCTCGAGAATATTATATTTATCATATCATATACTTTGCAGATGTAAAGGGGCATGGACATGAGAATCAAGTTGCCGTCCGTAGGTATGCGGGTGATCAAAACCATATTGGCGATCTTCGTGGTACTGGTATTGGGTGAACTGTTCTGGCCCTATCCCCCGCTGTTCGCGGCGGTCGTTGTGGTGCTGTCCATGCAGGATACGGTGTCCAATTCCATCACCTTCGGTCTGGCGCGCATTTTGTCCATCCTCATCGGCGGCTCGGTCGGGTTCGGGCTGCTGCTGCTTGGTGTGCACAATCTCTCACCTTACCTGAATATCCCCATTCTCTGCGCCGCCGCGTTCTTCTGTCTGTACTTTACGTTGGTGATCAAGCAGCCCCGCTCGACCGCCTACGCGCTGGCCATGCTCTTTATCGCCTTTTTCGGCTCTGTCGAAGTGGAAACAGGTCTGGTCAACTATATGTCGGTGGTGCGCCGTATCGCGGAGACCGTGGCGGGCGTGATCATCGCGGTGCTGATCAACAAGTTTGTCTGCCGCTACCCCTTTGCACCCAAAGGCTGCGAATGCGAGGAGCAGGAGGTCTGCGGCGAGGCGGGCGAGTGATCAAGGAGGTGTAAAAGGTGAAAAAATTGGCATTGCCCTTGGGCGCGTGGCTGGTGTTTTCCGCCATTGCGGTGACGCTTTTTCTTGTCAGCGGCCATATCTTTTATCTGTTCAATTTCCTTTATATCGGCACGATGCTTGCCATAGGGCTCTATCTGTACATACGGGGCTACAGGCACGCCCGCCGTGTGACGCAGCTTGGCGTGGGGCTGTATATGCTCGTGTTTCTCGGTTTCATTCTCGGCGAGAATATGCAGCTTTCGGGTTTCTTTTACTATTTGTTCCTCGGCGTGTTTCAGGCCGCGGTGATCCACTATGCCGTGGCAAAGATAATCGGGCCGTTTCTCTTCGGCCGCGGCTGGTGCGGTTATGCCTGCTGGACGGCAATGGTACTGGACTTTCTCCCGTTCAAAGTGCCGGCCGACCATGCACGCAGGCCCGGGCTGGGCGTTCTGCGATACATCGTGTTCGCGGTTACGCTCCTGTTTGTGGTCGCGGTCTTTCTGTTTCTGCCCGCCGATTTGGAGCGGATTTTGTTCATCACGTTTATCGCGGGCAATGTGGTCTACTATGCGGCGGGCATTTATCTTGCCTACCGTTTTCGAGGCAACCACGCGTTCTGCAAGTACCTTTGCCCCGTCACGGTGTTCTTAAAGCCCGCAAGCTATTTTGCGCTGGTGCGCGTCAGGAAGTCGGAAGAGAAATGCGTAAACTGCAAAAAATGCGTCGCCGGCTGCCCGATGGACGTGGATATGCTGGACAATAGCCGTAAGCGCAAAAACGCGACCGAATGCATTCTCTGCGGCGAATGTATTCGCAGCTGTCCGAAGAACACGCTGAAGGTGTGAAAAATGCGTGGCAAGCCCGCAAGACACGCACAAGAAATGGGTTATTTCATCATCCTGATGGCGGCGTCAAGCATACTCGCGCCTACGGTGATTCCATAGTATCCCGGTTCAATTACCGCGCCCAATTTGACAGGCGTCTTACCTCGGTTCATTCCCCTTGTTATTTCAAGAAAAGATTTGAAGGATCCCTCCATCACCAGAAAACCGCACCTGCCGGCTTTGTCATAAAACCCTGACGCTCGCTCCGCAGAAATGAATACAGGAAGAAATCCGGTATTGTCCTTATCCGGCAGAGCGAACAGGCGACTGCCGCCGTCCTTATGGTCGCCAAAGGGCGTTGAGTAGAAAATGTCGGCCTTGCCAAAAGCAATTAAAAAGGTATTATCATCCATCTCTCCCCGCTTGTGTTGCTCAAGAAGGGTTTCCGCGTCCAAGCTTTCGGGCGCGCTGGTCGAAACATTATTTCTTCTTCTGAAAAATGACATCTTGCTTTTTTCCCTTGGAAAAATTATGCGGCCCGACAAAGTCGGGCCGCTGGTCGAGGCGACAGGATTTGAACCTGCGGCCTTTTGGTCCCGAACCAAACGCGCTACCAAGCTGCGCTACGCCTCGCCACCGAAAGTATGTTAGCATAGTCCATTGCAAAAGGCAAGCTATTTTTCTTTCCCCCTACACCTTCTGCCCCCTACACCTAGTTGTGCACCTTCTTGGAACACAAGGAGATGGTTTGTGTTCTGGTTTCTCTTCATCGCACGGGAGAACAATCATGCCGGCGGGGCACAGACCATGCATGAAAAAAGGTTGCTCGCACACGGTTGCCGTGATACACTCATTCCAAGTCGAGGGACGGTTTGGAGCGCTTGCGACTCCGTTGTGCTAA
>WRCT01000206.1 GCA_009783775.1 Clostridiales bacterium
CTGCAGTTCGGCGGGCACGATCGGTTTTGGTTTTTTACAGCCTATGGCAGCCAGCAACAACGCAGCGATAATGAAAAATCCCAAGACTCGTTTTACGCGCATAGAACCCCCCTCTATTTTCTTGATATAAACAGAACCGTTCCAACTAGCGAAACATTACAGAATATAATGAAAAGGGCGAACCGCGTTCGCCCATCCTTCGCTCAACACTCCACTCTCAACCCTCAGATTTGCGGCCTCAGCCGCAAATTGTCGTGCCCGCCTTGCCTTGCAGCGCGTCCACAGCCTTCTCCAAAGAGGTGATGACGACCCGACGGCCCGATTTGCTTGACGCGAACTGGACCGCGGCCTGGATCTTGGGCAGCATGGACCCGGGCGCGAAATGGCCCTGGGCGATGTATTCGTTCGCCTCGGCGACCGAAATCGTCGAAAGCCGCTTTTCATCCGGCTTGCCGTAGTTTAGGCAAACCTGTTCCACGGCGGTCAAGATGACCAGCGCGTCCGCGTCCACGTCCTCGCTGAGTTTTTCGGCGGCGAGGTCCTTGTCGATGACCGCTGCCGTGCCGGTTAGGTTTCCGTCCGCGCCACGGATCACGGGGATCCCGCCCCCGCCCACGGTGATCACAACAAACCCCTGCGCGATCATCGCTTTGACGACCGGCAGCTCCACGATCTCGACCGGCATGGGCGAGGCGACGACCCGACGCCAGCCACGGCCCGCGTCCTCTTTGACCGAGTAGCCTTTCTCGGCTTGCAGGCGCCCCGCCTCCTCTTCGGTATAGAAGGGGCCGATGGGCTTGCTGGGCGCGGCGAACGCCTTGTCGTTTGCGTCCACCACGACCTGGGTGACGACGGTCGCGACCCCTTTGTCGATCCCGCGCTTGCGCAGGGACTTGGCCAGGCCCTGCTGCATATGATAGCCAATCATACCCTGGCTCATCGCGCCGCAGACGTCAAAGGGCATGGCGGGCGTGATGGGAGCCGCGTACTCGTTTTGCAGCACGATCCGACCCACCTGCGGGCCGTTGCCGTGCGCCAGCACGACTTGAAAGCCCTGGCCGATGATGTCCGCGATATGCTCCGACGACTGCTCCACGATCTTCAGCTGCGCCTCCGCCGTCGCGGGGCCGCTGCCCTCCTGCAGCGCGTTGCCGCCCAGTGCGATGATGACTTTTTCCATAGTTGTTTCCCCCTTAATTTGTGTGCCTTTATTATATGGGACAAGCTCTAGCGCTGTCAACTGTGGAGGGGATTTTGACAGTGGGCAGTGGGCTCGCGTAGGGGCGATGCACCACCCAACCCAGCACCCAGACCGTATTCTGGGTGGCAGGGTCGGGGCCCGGATCAATCGCCCGCATGGCAGTGGGCAGATCGCTCACGCGGGAATTGCCTCCTTTTGAAAGGAGGTGGCAGGCGTAGCCTGACGGAGGATTGACAAACCACGAAAGGCACGAAAAGAGCACGAAAACGCTGCGGCGGGAATTACCGTTCCCCTATCGCCCGCTCCATAAGTTTCATCAGCGGCGCAAACAAGATCAGGCAGAGGACAAAGTTGCCCACGCAGTGCAGGACATCGAAAATCAGGCCCGCCGTCCAGACCGCGAAGAACCCGCCCATGCCGCCGACAACCAGGGCGACCAGCGCGTAAAGCGCGCCGAAGGCCAGCCCGTAAAGGCCCAACACAAACGCCCAGGCGAACGCGGACCTGCGGCAGAGCGGCTTGAGCGCTTGCGCCAAAAGCGCCAGCAACGGCCAGGCAATCAGCCAAAAGTACCACCAGAGCCCAAACCCGTAGAGAAAACCCTCGAGCAGCACAAACACAAAGACGGGAAAGAGCGCGAGCCAGCCGTAGGCGAGCGTAAAAATCACCGTCAAAAGCGAGACGGCCTCGATATTATAGGGCACAAAGGACAGCGCGTACTTTGACGCGATCAGCAGCGCGGCGCAGAGCCCGAGGACGCAGAGGTCACGGGTGGTGAGGGGGGAGCGATTTTTCTTGGGGGAAACTTTTTTGAAAAAAAGTTTTCCCCAAACCCCTTTCAAAAAACTTTGAGAGGGGTGTTTTGGGGTTTCATTCATAAATGAAGAATTCAAACGAGTCTCCGTCGGCAACGGGGGTGGTGTCCACGCCCGTCATGACCCACTCGCCGGCTTGGGTGAAGACCCAATATTGGCCCAACGCGGGATCGGCATAGAGCCCGTCCACCGTGTCCACCAGCAGGCCGAACTCGGATTCTGTGCCGGAGATCAGGCCCTTTTCCAGCAGCGCCGCGCCCAGATAGTCCGCGTCCGTGGCCAGTTCCAGCACACGCTCGTCCTCGTCGGGAAAGGAGACGGTGAGCGTGAACTGTTTGCCGCCCTCCTGCACCGGCGCGCGCGTGGCAAAGGACAGCCAAAGGGCGCCCGCAACCAGCAGCGCCAGGAGCAGGGTGGACAGGACGATCAGGATCGTTTTTTTCTTCATAGTAACTCCTCTCATTTTGGACCCTTCGTTTCGCTCAGGGTGACACCAAGTAATACAAAATGTCCCGCTTGTGCTTGCAAACGGGACACGGAAAAACAAAGGTCACCCTTTTTCGCCCGCCGCAAAAACATAAACAGGGATTGTACCAGCTGACAGGCATTCCGGCTCGCTGCGACGCAACTCACGGTAGCGGGGGCTGCGGGAGATTTTCACTCCACTTCCCCTGTCTTGCTGACGGGTATCAGGATATCATGAGAGCACGGGATTGTCAAATCAAACTACAAACTACAATGTACAAACTACAAACTACAATTGACGAAAAAAAGCCCCGGGGTCCCCGCCCAGCACCTGGTATCCGAACCAG
>WRCT01000207.1 GCA_009783775.1 Clostridiales bacterium
AGATTGGTGTCGCTGTCGAAGATGACCTCGCACGCCGCCACCTGCACGCCGCGCAGCTCCGTCCACTTGTTTTGGTATATGAAGTCCTGTATGAAGGGGGCCAGGCGGGAAAACACATCGCTCATAGCTGTTTGTCCTTTTCTTTTTTACCGGCGCGCCCGCAGGGGCGCACTGCGCGCGTCAGCCGTCTCATTCCCCTTTTCGGCGTTGGCTTTGATGTATTCTGTGACAAGGAGCCGCGACAGAATAAGCGAGAGGTGACTTTTCGCAAAAAAGCCGCCGCGAACGCTATGACGTCCGCGGCGACGTGGAGCTACTGGTCAGAATCGAACTGACAACCTGCGCATTACAAGTGCGCTGCTCTACCATTGAGCCACAGTAGCGGATATACATGACGCCGCTTGCGCCGGCCGAATATTGGTCATATGGAACACAACATTTATTTTACCCAATTCGCGCCTGTGTGTCAATACCCCTGCCGCCGTACCGATGTGCGTATGGCGGGATATCTCTCGGTTGTTCTCGGTCCGCTTGACGGGGTCGCGCCGGAAGTCCCGGCCGAAATCGACGCCCAGCCGCCGGTTGGTCCATTTTTCGCCCAAGTTGATATTGACGGGCGGCAGCTTGTGTTCCATCGATTACGTTCCTTTTTGCCGTCGGCGGGTGTTTTTATGATTCTATCATTTTTGCCGAAAGATTACAACAAAAATCCCTTGCAATTTCGGAATTTCCGTGATATCATAGAATCCTAACGCGCGTGTTAGAATTTTACACGGAAAGGAGTGGTGCAGAAGTGGTATCCCTACAATGCACCGCTCGGCGCTGAATAACCAAAGGCACATACGCGCCAAGCGGGCATTCCCGCGGCGGCTGGTCACAGCCGCCGCGTTTCCTTAGAAACAACCGCACTCGGCGGGCGCGGTACCTTACAATCAGATCGAACTTACATACTCAAAATTTACATAAGGGGGCAAACCCATGAGCGCCGTCGTATCCGACAAAGACCTGGGCATCATCCGCGACCTGGCCAAAAAGCAGCTGGAGTACGCCCATTCCGAGCGCAACCAAAATAACATCAGGGACTGGTACGCCCTCAACGCCTGCCGCCCCAACCGGCCCATGATCCATCTGGAAAACTGGACGTTCGGTCATGAGATCGCGCCCAAGCTGTCGTGCGAGGGCGAGGCCGCCCGCGGCGTCGAGGCCGGCCTGCGCGGTAACATGCTCAATACCGAATTGTTCGGCGACGACAAGCCGGTCACCGACACTCTGACGGCCCAGTACAACGTGCGCAGGAAGCCGTTCGGGCTGGACATCGGCACGACGGGGGTGGAAAACAGCCTCGCCTATCAGTACGATCACCCTATCGGGGATCTGCAGGAGGATTTCCACAAGCTGGGCTATAATACGCTGTCCATCGATAAAAAAGCCGTTGAACAGCACCTTGATTTTGTGGGCAGCCTGATCGGCGATATCCTCACGCCCGGCATGACGGGCAGGTATGTTTCCGCGCACCCCACGCAGGAGATCGTCAAGGTCATGGGCATGGAAACCATGTTCATGTCCATGAAGGATTACCCCGAACTGTTCCACAAAATGATGGACATGTACCTGGAGGATACGCTGCGCTATCACCGCTACCTGGAGGACAACGAACTGCTGCTGCCCACGGTGGGGGCCCAGTACCTGCTGATGGGCTCCTGGTGCTTCAACGAAGAGCTGCCCTCTGAGATCCCCCCCGGCGGCAAGCTGTACACCAAAGATATCTGGGGGTATCTGGAATCGCAGGAGACCGTGGGTCTGTCGCCGGCCATGTTCGGCGAGTTCATTTTCCCGACCTTCAAGCGGTTGGCCGAGGAGTACGGCCTGCTGTGCTATGGCTGCTGCGAGCCGGTGCACCCCTTCTGGGACGATTATATCGGCAAGCTCAACGGCCTGCGCAAGGTGTCCATATCGCCCTGGTGCGACGAGCAGTTCATGGGCGAACGGCTGCGCGGCAAAAAGATCGTCTACCAGCGCAAGCCCGATGCCAACTTCCTCAGTTTCGGCCCGTTGGACGAGGACGCGTGGCGCAAATACATACGCAAGACGATCAAGGCGGCGCGCGGCTGCCCGCTCGAGATCACGCAGCGCGATGTCTACACGATCGACAACGACGTGGCCAAGTGCAAACGGTATGTGGCCATCATCCGCGAGGAGATCGAGGACCACTGGCAGGGGTGATAGAATTGATTTATTATCGTGCGGCGTAATAGCAAAACCACTTGAAAACAAACCCAATCAAAGGCACATAAAACCCATATATTCAAGCTTTTATGCACCTTTTCTTGGATGTTTTCTAAGTGGTTTAACTATAACGCCGCAGGGGACGGGGGACGCGCGGATTGCCGCGTCCCCCTGTTTTTGCGGAATTGTACTCTCACACAGACGCGGGACAGCGGATGCGGCGGCACATTACACCTGCGATCTCACCTGTACGATTTTGTTCCACGTCAGCGGTCCTACGATGCCGTCGGGAACCAGTCCGAACCTGCTTTGAAAGGAGATGACGGCGGCCTGGGTCTGGGGGCCGAATATGCCGTCGACCGCCACTTGGGGCAAGCCCGGATGTACCACGCGGATGTCGTTTAAAAAGGTCTGGATCAGGCGTACGTCCGACCCGCGCGAGCCGAGGCGCAGCGGCGTGCCGGGATACGCGAGCGACACCGCCACATTGCCGGTAACGATTAGATACATTTCCACGATCTTGGCCCAGGTCAGCGGGCCGATGACGCCGTCGGGCGCCAGCAGGAACTCCTGCTGGAAGGCGATCACGGCGGCGCGCGTG
>WRCT01000208.1 GCA_009783775.1 Clostridiales bacterium
GGGTCATCACATACTTGAATACGGGCCGCACCTGCTTGATCACAATGGGGTCGGATGCGGTCTCGATATGGCGTTTCTTATACAGGAAAACCGCCGCGACCGACAGCGCGAACCCGACTGCCGCGTAGATCGGCAACCAGTACCAGTTCACAATCCGACCGAACTCGCCCACCTCTTCTAGTTTGTATCCCAATTGAAGAAAGGGAGAAAAGGCAGCCAAGATAGGCTCTGAGTTAAAACCGGTCAGTCCGAATACAAACAGGCTCAAAACCCAACGCACAATGGCTTCGCCCGCTACCGCCGCGAAATTGACAATACCATAGACGAGCGCCAGCGACCACTTCGACCCCGCGAGCATGGCGCAAAAACTGGCGATCCCGAAGAAGATTACGCTGCACGCGCAGGTGACACCCAAAAACCGCAGCAGATAGTCGAACACAAGCGCGGTGGAGAGCGTGCTCATTGTAAGCCCAAAGGGCAGCAAAAAGAGGGTGATGATCAGATTCGGCACGATCATAAAGCTGAGCCCCGAGGCGAAGGACGACAGAAACAGCCCCTCGCGCCTGGTGGGCAGGCTGTGGATCAAACTCGCCCTCTTGATCTCAAACATATAGGAATAGACCGCCAGCGCAGCTAAAATCGCGAATACGGCGTTGAAAATCAAACCGCCGTAAATCGCCGACTTGATCACAGAGTTCTCGTAGAAGTGTCCACGATATACGATTTCGATAATGGTGGTGACGATCCAGGCGAACAAATACAGCGCCCACAGCGGCCAGTTGCGCCTGATATTCCGAAAGAATACGGTGGTATTAAAGTACGATTTTGCCGGCTTCATGGTCTGCACCTCCCAACTCATAGATAAAGATTTCCTCCAGCGTCATCGGCAGAAACTCAAAGTAAAGCGGATTGGCAGCTTGCGCACGCGCGGAAACTTCCTCCGCCGTGCCGCGCACGATCAGCGTCTGCACCCGTCCCGCAGAGCCGCATTGCAGAATATCCAGCCCCTCCGGCAACGCCGCGCCCTCTTCCATAAGGATTTGCAGCTTGCTTACGCTGCCCTGCATATCCGTCAGCGCGCGTTCGAGCAGCAATTTACCCTTGTTGATGATACCGATATGGTCGCAAACGTCCTCCAGCTCGCGCAGGTTGTGCGAGGACACCAGCACCGTCGTGCCGCGCTCGCGCACATCGCTTAAGATCACCTGCCAGACCCGCCGCCGCATAACGGGGTCCAATCCGTCCACGGGCTCGTCCAGAATCAGCACATCGGGCCGCAGGCTCATCGCCAGCCAAAACGCCGCCTGCTTTTGCATTCCCTTGGAGAAACGGCGGATCGGGCGCTTTGGGTCCAGATCAAACATCTCGGCAAGCCGCTCAAACCGTGCCCCGTCAAACCGCGGGTAGATGCCGCGGTAGAACCGCATCATATCCTTCACCGTGGCCTGCAAAAAGAAATACAGCTCATCGGGGATACAGATCACGCGCTCCTTTAATGCGGTGTTTTCAAACACCTTCTGCCCGCCAATCAATACCTCACCCGAATCCTGGCGGTAAACGCCCGAAAGATGTCGGATAATGGTGGACTTGCCCGCGCCGTTTGGCCCGACCAGCCCGTAGACCGCGCCCGCCGGAACCGACATACAAAAGCCGTCCAGCGCGCACACGTCATCGAACCGCTTTACCACATCGCGGACCTCAATTTTCATGCTCATACCTTTTGCTCCCTTCTCAACTTAACGTTCCTTCCAGCTCCATCAACATCACCTTCACCAGCTCCGTCACCACGGGCCGGTGGCTTATGCCCTTTGGCACGATCACGCAATCGCCTTCACACATCTCAATCGCCCCGTCCTCGGTCTCCAGCACAAAGCGACCCTCAATCACATAAAATAACTCGTCGGAATCCTTATGCACATGAAAGTCCAGCGTTCGGTTTTCCACCTTGGCCACCGTCAGCACATTGCCGTTCAACCGTCCGATCTCGTGGTACTTATACAAATTGGCCACGCCGGCCACGGCTTGTTTTAGGTTGATTTTTTCTAACACACTATCCCTCCCTTGTCATTTGCGATTTATTCTAGTCCTCGCCGCGCAGCGTTTTCACCAGCCAGTTCCCGTCCAAATCCGCAATGCCGACGAAAGGTCCGCGATACAGCAGCACCACTTCACCGGGCAGCGCCCGCATCCATTCTCCCTCTTGAAAGCGGTAACGCGTCACGCCATTCTTGTCAATGATACGCCTGTCTGCGATAATATAAAAATCGCTCATGCTTTGGATTGTGGAGGCTGTGAGGATCTCTTTTCCGTTCCGGACAAGGCGTATCTGATAGGGCATGGTAAGCTCAACAAAGGTATCGTTCATATTTCTCACATAAGTCTCGCGGGAATCCACAGGAAAATGATAGATTCTGTCATCCTGTTTCACATACAGTTTTCCGTCGGCATATACTTGGATATAATAGCCGCCCTGCCCATCGAAAACCCGCCCGCCGGTCCGATTGCCTTCCAGATAATAAAGCACATTGGAAATGAAGTCACCGCGCTCGGAGAAGTAAGGAGTCATGGCATTGATCTCCACGGCGTGCAGGGGCTCAAAATCAGCGCCGTAGAGCCAGCCGTCCTTGATATAGAACCTGCTATAGAACGACTCACGGCGTCCCCACCATCCGAAGGATTGGTGCAGCATAACCCGCGAAGGAGGCCAGCCGCCATACGCCTGCGTGACGGGCATTATGTCCTCCGCCAACATCTGCCCGTTGATATCGCAGATGGCGTATGTGTAAGCGCCCTCCGTCCCCTCTTTCGCGACAA
>WRCT01000209.1 GCA_009783775.1 Clostridiales bacterium
ACGATGCACATCTTCAGGTGCAGCTCCAGGGCGATACGCAGGTGCATATCAATGTCCAGCGTGTTGTGGTGCGTGACAAAGGGTCGCGCGCTCGCGCCGCTGGCCGTGGTGTTGAGCACGGGCGTCTCGACTTCCATAAAGCCGTTCACGTCCAGGTAACGTCGGATCTCCGCCAGGATCGCGCTGCGCTTGACAAAGGTGTCCCGCACCTCCGCGTTCATAAACAGGTCCACAAACCGCTGCCGGTAGCGCAGCTCAGGATCCCGCAAACCGTGGAACTTCTCGGGCAGGGGCCGCAGGGACTTGCAAAGCAGCGTGACGCGTTCCGCGTGGATCGAGATCTCCTCCGTGCGCGTCTTAAACACCTTGCCGCTCACGCCGATGATATCGCCGATATCGTATTGCTTAAAGACCGTGTAAGCGTCCTCGCCGATATCGTCCCGCCGCACATAGACCTGAATGCTGCCCGTTTTATCCTGCACGCTCACAAAGCTGGCCTTGCCCATAATGCGCTTGGCCAGCATACGGCCCGCGATGGTCACTTCCTGTCCCTCAAACGACGCGTAGTCCCCGAGGATCTCGTCCGCGTGGTGAGCTTGGTCAAAGACCGTCACGGCAAAGGGATCTAACCCCGCGTCAACCAAGCCCGCGAGCTTGTCCCGCCGGATCTGCAACAGCTCCGATATCTGTTCTGTTGTGAGTTCCTGTGTCTCTTCGATGGGAGGGATAGGGGTGTCCATAATTACTTCCCGATCTTCAAAATCTTCAATTGCACCGTGCCGCCGGGCGTGACCACGTCCACCGACTCGCCGGCCGAGCGGCCCAGCAGGGCGGAGCCGATGGGGGAGAGGTTCGAGATCTTGCCCGCCGCGGGGTTGGTCTCGGCCGAACCGACGATTTGATAGGTCGTCTTGGCCTTGCCGTTCTGCAGCGTCACAACGGAACCGACGTTCACCACGGTGGTGTTGAGCGTGGACTCGTCGATGACCTTCGCGTGGAATAACTCCTGCTCCAAATGCTGAATGTCATACTCATTCTTCGCCTGTTCGTTTTTCGCGGCGTCATACTCGGCGTTTTCGCTCAAATCGCCAAACGCGCGGGCGGCCTTCAACATCTCCGCGATCTCCAGGCGGCGTTCGCCCTTTAAGTACTCCAGCTGGTCCTCGCGTTTCTTTATTTCCTCTTTGGTTAACCATGTCTCGTTCATAGCAATTCTCCTTATGGCTAAATCAGCCTTTCCATTATATGTTTGTCATTCCGCGCTGTCAACAGTCAATATGCGTGCGAGCTCTTCCACGCTCTTCACCGCGTTGGTCGCCCTGCGCAGGCGGGCGGCGTCGGGCAAGCCGTGCAGATAAAAGGGGATATGCTTGCGCAGCTCAATGATCCCATGCGGGCCCTTGGCGGCGACCAGCAGACGTGCGTGGCGCAGCGCAAGCGCCATGCGATCTTCCCGCGTGGGCGGCGTATATGGTTCGTCCGACAGAGCGGCCCGAATCTCTTGGAATACAAAGGGCCTGCCCAAGGCGCCGCGCCCGATCATGATCCCGTCACAGCCCGTGTGTGCCAGCATGGCCCTGGCCGAGGCCGCGTCCCTCACGTCGCCGTTTCCGATTATGGGCACGGACACCGCCTGTTTGACGGCGGCGATACAATCCCAATCGGCGCGGCCGCCGTACTGCTGCTCACGCGTGCGGCCGTGCACCGTCATGCCCGCCACGCCGCTGTCCTGCGCCAAACGCGCGAAAGCTACCGCGTTGGCGGAGGCCGCGTCCCAGCCCTTGCGAAACTTCACCGTCACGGGCACAGAGCTGGCGTGCGCGACTGCGGAAAGCACACGGCCTGCCAGCGGCAGATCGCGCATTAAAGCGCAGCCGTCGCCGTTGCCGGTGATCTTCGGCGCGGGACAGCCCATATTGATGTCAATGAGGGTGAGTTTTGGTTCGAGCAAACGACAGACCCGAGCGGCAATCTCGGCCATGATAGCAGGGTCACTGCCAAACAGCTGAACAGCCAGCCGATTCTCCCGCTCATCCGTGGCGAGCAAACCGGCCGTCTTATCACTCTGATAATATAGCCCCTTCGCACTGATCATCTCCGTATAGGCCAAATCACAGCCATACGCATAACAGAACGCGCGGAAGGTCAAATCCGTATACCCCGCCATCGGCGCCATATATAATGAAGGAAAAGCCGCAGGTTTCTCTTCCTCAATTGTACATTGTACATTGTACATTTTACATTGCCGATTCCGATGGCGTCACCATTGGAATCGGTGCCCGTTCAGGGTCCGGCGTCGCGGCGGGCGGGGAGGCGGGATCGATCTCTAACACGGTCAGACCGATGATGTACCAGCGTCCGTTGCGCTGGTCTAAAGAAATGCGGTAGCGCAGGGTGGTCCACTCGGGCGGCGCGCTCGCGCTCTCGTCGCTGCTTGCTGCGCCGCGAATGCCGCGCACCTGTTCGATCGCGATGATGTGCGGGCTCGCGTGCCAGGGATACACGCGCTGTTTTTCAATGGTGAGCGTATAGTCCCGATCCGCGATGTTGAAACCGGTATAGTTTTCGCGCAGTCGCGCGTCGCCGGAAAGACTGTCCTCGGCGAAGTAACCGGCCAGCTCGGCATAATCGACATTGCCCAAAATGTAATCGCAGCGCAGGGCCATACCCTCGTGCACCAAAATGTAAGTGCTGGACAGGCGAGCGGTGATGGCAAAGGTCAGCACGCAGACGCCGCCGATCACTAACACCAAAATAAGCGCGCGCATAAGATATAGAAGGGCGCGCCTTGAAAAGTGCA
>WRCT01000210.1 GCA_009783775.1 Clostridiales bacterium
AACTCGATCACCGCGTTGCGCGTGGCCGTGCCGAAAGTAGAATCCATGATCACGGTCGGCGTGTTCGTATAGGGCGCGATGTAATTGAGAATGAACTGCAGCTCCTGCACGTTGGCGCCTTTGCTGCCCGTGGAGAGCACGGCCGTGGGCGGGTTGATGCCGATGCCGTAGCGCGTGCCCTCGCCGTTCAATTCGGCCAGCTTGGCGACGGCGAGGTACTTAAAAGAAATGCTGTTCCAGGTCGACCTGCCGATCACGCCGTCGGAAACCAGATTGAACATTCTTTGATAGGCGCGCACGGCGGTCTCCGTGGCCGCGTCAAACACGCCGTTCGGGTTGGGGATTAAGGGGATCAAGGGAAAGTTGGCGCGGATACGGTTGAGAAAGTTTTGCATACGTTGCACGTCCGGCCCGCGGCTGCCCAGGCGCAGCGCCGTGCCGGGAAAGGACTCGGTGATCCCGCCGATATTCGTGCTGGTCGAGATAATCAGGTCGCGCGGATAATAGTAGCGCAGGATCTCCAGCGGGTTCAACCCCTGGTTCGCCAGCGTGACCGTGCCCCACTGCGACATCCCGCGGCACTTGGAAGTTGTACCGTTGCAATACTCGGTGAAATAGGGACTGGACACGCCGGTGCGCCGTGCGTACTGGCCGAGGATCTGGTCCACAATGCGGTTGATGGAGTCAAAGGTCGGGCCGCCGTGCCGGTAGTATTGGTCATAGGACGTGGAGTTCGTGATATTGAACGGGAACCCCCGCAGCGGATACCACTCCGTATAGACGCGGTTCAAGGCAAAGGTCATGATCGCATAGATATTCGCCCGCAGTGACGCGTCCGGCCAGGTCGCGTAGATCTCGCTCGCGGCGGTGACCTTGACATAGTCGATAAAGCGCACGCGCACATTACGCGCCGCCGTGTTGGAAGGCGTGCCCAGGTGCACCGTGATATAGTCCGGGATCAGAATCTGGCGCGCGGCGCGGGCCGTTGATGGATCATCGGGCGGATCGTCCGAACCTGCGGTTTGCATGGCGGGCGGACCTGCGGGCGGCATTATGTCCGAAGCTGCGGTTTGCATGACGGGCGGATCGCCCGGCCCCCGCTGGTGCGCGCCGGGGATCAGCAGCGCGACCGGACCGACGTCGATATGATTTTCGGTATCGGGGCTCTCATCCTGCGCCAGCGGGTGCATTTCCACGGGCAGAATGGTCAGCTGTGTATCCAGTATCTCCACATTGTGGATCACCTCGGTCACAAAACCCTGCGCCTGCACGCGCACGTCAATGACGGACCAGGCCGGCCGGCCGTAGTTCGGGTCCAGCGTATACTCCACATCCGGCGCGGTTAATGCGACCCGCCCCGTCTCCCCGCTCGCGTCGGTCACCAGCGTGTACAATACCGTGCCGTCCGGCCGCTGCACGCTCACCCGCGCCCCAACCACCGGCAGCGCCCCGTCTCCCGTGCTGACCCGCATCATCAAATATCCTCGTCCCACAATCTCTGCCCTCCCTAATAAAGCTACAACATGGTATGCGAAGGTTTCGCTTGCCGGTTACAAGTTGCGGGTTACGGGTTGCGGGTTACGGGTTACGGGTTGCGGGTTACAGGTTACAAGGTACAGGGTGCAAGGCTTGTTGTTTCTTGGGGGGCTGGATTGCTTCGTCGTGGTTCTTTCATCTTTACAATCTCCACGCTCCTCGCAATGACACAGGCTACAAGCCCAGCGTCATTGCGGACTCCGGGGTCCCCGCCCAGCACCTACCTGCAAAAGCCCTATTCCTTCTTTGTTACTGCCTTCATGCAGTTAGGTGCTGGGTGGGGTGGGTTGATCCGCAATCTCTGTCGGGCGGAACTCTTGAAAAAATCTTATTCTTGCAGTAAAATAAAAAGGGAGGAAAGGACGGGGCAATGAAACACAGGCATTTAATTCTGATGATTATTTTGGGCAGTCTGGTGGCTGCTACGGCAGGCCTGTTGGGCTGCAGCTTATCAAGCAAAGAGGACACGATCGCCTTGACGAATGCCTTGCCGGCGTGGAAACAGATCTATATTGATTATATTAACGAGTATGAGCGCGAGCATGATGTGGTGAAACCCGAGTATTCCCTGGTTTACATAAATGACGACGATATTCCCGAATTGTTTATTCAAGGTGTTGACAGAGCGGAGGGCAGCACCCTATGCGTCTTTGACGGCGACAGGCTGAACGCGGTTTATTTGGAGGCTGACCCGGGTTTTTCCTATATAGAGCGAGCAAGTATTTTTCATGATCAAGGCGGTCATATGGATCGCTACTACGACATCGTATACCGTATTCAAAACAATCAGATCGTCACTATGCACGCCGGGCGGTTTGGCTGGGAGGACGACACAGTAATACAAGTGGACGAGGACGGCAATGTTGTAAAAGTAGATGAATACGATTATTTTCTTTATTACTACTTTTGGAACGGAACGCAAGTCTCCGAATCCGAGTACGCGGAAAACTTGCGCCTGGCCTTTGACACGGCACAAGCAAAACATCCGTATGGCAAGCTCTATTCCGCAAGTGAAATCATAGAACAGATTAAAAAACTGTAGCAAAAATCGGATTGGAAGACCGGATTGCTTCGTCGTGTTGCTTTCCTGTCGATGTTTCCTTCGCGCTCCTCGCAATGGGGCCCACTGATTAAATCGTGAGGTGGAATAGTCGGCCTGCCCAAAACTCCTATGTTGGGACCATTCTGATAGCCAATCTACACGGCGAACGATTTAATCAGGGGTTC
>WRCT01000211.1 GCA_009783775.1 Clostridiales bacterium
ATAAGTTGCCTTTTTCGTCCGGCATTTGATTACACCTCTTGGTTATAGTTTGTGTATATCATTGTAGCAGTTTTTTCGGTGCAGGTCAAATGGAACATCCCCCTTCCCCCTTCGTGCGCGAAGGGGGGGCTTTTGGTTTGGAACGGTGTGAGGGTTGTATTCTGTCGAAATTTTATGTACAATGAAAGAAAATTTTATGGAGGCGCACAGATGGACAGACGTGAACTCGCAAAGTCTATCTATAGCACGGCGCATTTGACCGGGACATTTACTCTGCGTTCCGGGCAGATCTCGCATGAGTATTTTGATAAGTACCTTTTTGAAGTGGATTCCGTGCTGCTCGCCGAAATCGCGCGCTTGATGGCAGAGCGTATCCCGGCGGGGACTGATGTGCTGGCCGGTTTGGAGCTTGGGGGCGTTCCATTGGCCACCGCGCTCTCGCTGCATACGGGTATCCCCGCCGCGTTCGTGCGCAAAAAGGCCAAGGAGTACGGGATGTGCAAAGCGGTGGAAGGCGGCAACGTGGCGAGCAGGCGCGTGTGCGTCGTGGAGGACATGGTGACGACCGGAGGGGCGATCATCGACGGAGTGTGGGAGCTGCGCGCGCTCGGGGCGGCCGTCGACAGCGTAGTGTGCGTGATACTGCGAAATGCGGATGCTGCGGACACTCTCGCCGGACACGGCCTGACGCTGCGCCCGGCGTATACGATGGAAGAAATAATGGAAATTTGCAAAAATCCGTAAGAAATGATAAGCCAAGAAGAAATTTTTGTGATATGCTGAGGGCACAACTATATATGGAGTGTGTAAAAAATGAGCGAAACAATCAAAAGACCCGAGGAGAATAGCCCGGAGAGCCATCAACCGAAAACACCGGTCATTGCGAATTTGATGGGAGAGGCGCAGGAGAATATGATGGAGCAATCCGCAACACAGTCAGGTTTCATCAGCTTTGAAATTGTAAAAGGCGGGCCGTACAGGTTTATCGGCAAGTCCGTATACGCACGCGCGTTCAACTCTAAAGGGAGCAGGGAGATATTCGGCGGCTTCTGGGAAAAGAGCGATTGGATTTTTGCGGAACTCGACAATTTGTCTGAATACGCCTCCGACGAAATCTACGACTCCGCGCTCATGCACTGGGACTGGTTCAATAATGAGGACGGGCGGGAGATATGTATGCTGCGCTTCGGGAAAACCGAACTGCTCGGGTACACCGCCGGCAGGTTTATGAAAGCGGATACCCCTGTCCCGGAAGGCATGGACTACATCGACATACCCGAATTGCATATCGCCAAAGGGTGGCATCGGAACGCAAACGCAGAGGACGCCGAAATCATGATGATGGAAGAAATCGAACGTCAAGATGCATATGACCGTGCGTCATGGATCTTTATGGCGGAGATATATCCCAAGCCGAACCCTAACGGCGATTCCGTCTATGGTTTTTATATCGCATGTCTGCCGAAAGCCCCGCCGCAGGAATAAGAAAACCGCTACAAAACCTCTTTTCCCCTTTGTACGCTCATTCCGATGACAATCGGAGAAATACGCCGCTATTTGCGGGACAACTCGGCTATCCGCGTGAGCCGTTCTATGCGCGATACTGCCTACCGGGTATTGCAGGTCAAAGAGAAATTCACAAACGACAACCAGCGCGAGCCCACTATCGAGGAGATCGCGAAGATTTTGGAGATACCGCGCGAGGACGTGATCTTCGCCCTCGACGCTATCGTCGACCCCGTGAGCCTATATGAGCCGGTGTATTCGGACGGGGGCGACACCTTGTGTATCATGGACCAGGTCAGCGACAACCGCAACACCGACGACAACTGGCTCGAGCGCATAGCCATCAAGGACGCGATGGCCTGTCTGGGCGAGCGGGAGAAGCGTATACTATCCCTGCGTTTTTTCGACGGGAAGACGCAGACCGAGGTCGCGCGGGAGGTCGGCATATCACAGGCCCAGGTCTCCCGGCTTGAAAAAAACGCGATCAACTCAATAAAAAAAATGACGGCGGTATAATACTAATTTCACTTAGTATCGGACGGGCGCTATCATTATCCCCTCCCTTTCCGCATATACTTGTACATGAACGAGTGGGAGGGGATGGGCATATGAGCTGCAGGATAGTCGATCTACGCTGCAAGGAAGTCATCAACATATTGGACGGCACGCGGCTCGGGTTCGTAAACGACGTCGAGATCGACATCGCCTGTGGGCATGTGGTCGCCATCGTGGTGCCCGGGCCGGCGCGCTTCCTCGGGTTGTTCGGGCGGGGCGACGATTACGTGATCCCGTGGGAGTTCATCAAACGCATCGGCGACGACATTATCCTCGTCGATTACGAGTGCCCGCGGGTCGAACGGCGGGAGAGAAAACGTGACCGTCGCTGGTTCGTGTGAGAGGGGCCTGGGGCCCCTTATATTTTTCTTGACAAATCCAGTGCGTTTGTATAGAATAATATTGTCCTTAGCGGGATTGTGTAACGGTAGCACCGCAGACTCTGGATCTGTTTGTGAGGGTTCGAATCCTTCTCCCGCTGCCAAATCAAATACCATCTATTGATAAAAAGAATTTTGTCGATGGATGGTTTTTTGATTGCCCGAAAGCCCAGTAACGGCGGGATTTTTCGGGCTTGGGCATTTTGCATTGTATCATTTCTTGGCAGTAACCAGAGCCGTTTTACGAAGGACACCTGACACGAACCTCGCCTGTTCTCTGGCTATCTTTTAA
>WRCT01000212.1 GCA_009783775.1 Clostridiales bacterium
AAGTGCGCCGTGGCCTATATCGTGGGCGAGACGCCGATCAACGTCGAAATGCTCAACCGCTTTATCGAGGAGGAGCTGCCGCCCTATATGGTCCCTGCCGCGACCATGCAAGTGGAGACCATACCGCTCACGCCCAACGGCAAGGTGGACCGCCGCAAACTGCCCGCGCCGGATTTCTCCGCCGGAGAAGAGGACGAGGGCGCGCGCCCGCTCAATGATCTGGAGAAACAAATCTCCTGCGTTGTGGCGGAAATTTTGGGGCACGAGGGCTTTTCTGTGAGCGCCAATCTCATGCGCGCGGGACTCACCTCCCTGTCCTGTATCAAGCTGGCCGCCAAGCTGGATGATAAGCTCGGCGTTTCACCGACCGTGCGCCAGATCATGGCCGAGCCCACACTGCTCGGTATCGAAAACGCGTTGATCGCCCTGCTGCTCTCCCGCAATACGACGCCCAAGGCACAGCCCAAAGCGCAGGAACTCCGGCCGCTTTCGCAAAGTCAGATGGGCCTGTATTACGAATGCGTGAAAAATCCCGCCGCGCTGATCTACAATATTCCGGTTTGCCTGACATTGGGCAAGGAGACGGATATTCCGCGTTTAGAGAAGGCGATTTCTGCCATCGCGCAGGCCCACCCCGCGCTGCGTGCGCGGCTCCAAATGCAGGGTGATACCGTTTGGCAAAAGGCTGTCGACGATGCGGTTGCCTGTGAAACCGTTGCGGTCACCGAGGCCGATATGCCCGCGATCAAAACGGCCTTTGTGCGCCCCTTCCGGCTGTTTGACGAGGCCCTGTTCCGCGCGCAGATATGCGTGACGGAGGCGCAGATATACTTGCTGTTGGACTTCCACCATATTGTGTTTGACGGCGCCTCGCTGGATATCTTTTTGCAGGAGCTGGCGGAGGCGTATGATGACCCGAACAAACCCTTGGAAGGGGAAACCACCACCTGCTTTGACGTGGCCCAGGAGGAAAAGGACGGGGAAGAGGGCGCGGAATACCTGGCGGCCAAAGCCTTCTTTGACAGCATGATGTCAGGCTCCGAGGGCGCGACCCAAATCCCCTATGATGAAAAGGACGAAGGTCACTCCCCCCTGTCGGCTGCGCCGACATCCCCCCTCAGGGAGGGGGGCAGCGGCCCGCCCGAAACGGTAAGCGTGACGGTGGAAAAAGAAAGCCTGGCCTCCGGCCTCGAGACCCTGGGCGTCACGCCCGCCAGCCTGTTTTTGGGCGCCACGGCCTTTGTCTCCGGCCGGTTTGGGGGCGCAAAGAATGTGGGTCTGGCCGCCGTCTCCACCGGCAGAAATTCCGCCGCCCTGCGCAGGACCATGGGAATGTTCGTCAAAACCCTGCCGCTGGTGTTTGATCTCGATTCGGCCCAAACCGCCGCCGATTATCTGCGCCGCGCGCAGGAGACCATGTACGGCGCCATGGCGCATGAGGCCTATCCCTATACCCGCGTCGCGTCCGAATACCGGTTCTATCCGCAGATCCTCTTCGCCTATCAGGGCGCGCTGCTCGAACGGCATGAACTGGGCGGCAAGCCGCTTTATCCCGAGAGCCTGGGGCTGGACACAGTCAAGTTCCCGATCGACATCTCGGTCGAGGAGGAGGACGGGGCCTACCGTCTCGCCGTGGAATACGACGCGTCTCGCTTTGCCCGACACACCATGGAGACATTCTCGGCCTGTATCGCGCATATGACCCGACAGTTTGCGGCCGCCGGCGCGTGCCTGCTTGGCAAATTCTCCATCGCGGACGAAAAACAGATGGCTCTGGTGAACAGCTTTTCTGCCGCCATAGAACCGCCCCTGGCGCGGGCCGTGCATGAACTGTTTGAACGGCAAGTCGTCAAGACCCCCGACGCCTTGGCCCTGCAAGCGGCCGACGGAGACTTCACCTATGCGCAGCTCAATGCGCGGGCCAACCGTATCGCCCGAGCCCTGCTGGACAAGGGCGCGAATAAAGGGGATAAAATCGCCTTTGTACTGGGCAGAACAAGCCATGTGTTTGCCGCAATCTACGGCATATTAAAAGCGGGCTGCGCCTTTATTCCGGTGGATCCCACCTATCCGCGCGAGCGTATCGCGCATATCCTCTCCGACAGCGACGCCCGTTTCATTGTGACCGACGGGCGGGGCGAATACCCGAACGGACTGGACATCAATGATTTGCTTGCGCACGATTGCGCCGACAATCCCAACATAGCGGTCGGCCCGGAGGACCTCTGCTACGTCATCTACACCTCGGGCTCCACGGGCAAACCCAAAGGCGTTATGCTGGCGCACCGTGGCATCACCAACTACGCCTCGCCCTTTGCCCGCAACCTCGAATGTGTGCGCAGCGTGGAACAAGGCAACGTCTACGTCTCCGTCACGACCCATTCCTTCGACGCGTTTCTTTTTGATATCTTCGTGCCCTTATCCAACGGCCTGCGGGTGGTTTTGGCCAGCGAGGAGGAGGTCCGCAATCCTGTGCTGCTGGCGCGGCTTTGCGGGCGGACGGGTGTTAACGCCATCAGCACGACCCCGTCGGTGATCCTGCAATACCTGGAAATCCCCGAAATGCGGGCGGCCGTAGCGGGCTTTTCCACGCTGATCATCGGCGCGGAAAAGTTCCCCGAATCGCTGTACAAGAGCCTGCGCGCGGTAACGGAGGGCGCGATCTTCAACAGCTACGGGCCGACCGAGGCGACGGTGGACTGCAACTGCAAGATCGTGACCGA
>WRCT01000213.1 GCA_009783775.1 Clostridiales bacterium
CACCTCCAAATACGTCTGCTCCACGGTCTGGCCGCGCTCTTCGCGCATGGCGTCGCATGTGCCGGAAAACACGACCTTCCCCCGGGACAAAAAGTATACGCTGTCGAATATACGCTCGATATCCTTGACCAGATGCGTGGAGACAAGTGTGGACGCGCCCTCCGGTTGCATCGCGAGTATGGCGTCGATGACCCTCGTCTTGCCCACGGGGTCTATCCCGTCCAGAGGTTCGTCGAGCAGGTACAGGCGCGTTTCGCGCGAGAAGGTCAGGGCGAGGGCGAGCCGTTCTCGCATGCCCTTGGACAGGCGGCGGATCTGCGTGCGCCCGACGGTTTGCAACTCCAAAATGCGCAGAAGTTCGTCGGCGCGGGGCTGCCTATAGTCGGGGTACATGTCCCGGTAAAAGTCGAATGCGTCGCAAACGCGCATCCAGCGCGGGAAGGTCATGATATCGGGACAGAAGCTGATAGATTTTCGGGCCGCCGGGCCGGGTTGGGCATCTTCGTCATAGCGCACCTCCCCTGCCGACGGCTGCTGTAGCCCGGCTATAATCTTCAGCAGCGTGGTCTTGCCGGAGGCGTTGGGCCCCAGCAGGCCCACAATCTGCCCGGCTGGTATGGCCATATCCACGCCGCACAGGGCCGTGCAGCCCAAAAAGTGTTTCTCCAGACCGATGGTTTCAAGAACCGGCTTCATTTGACGCCTCTCCTTCCACAAATGATGTGAGCTCCGCTACGATTTCGCTGTCTGCAAGGCCCAGGGCGCGCATTTCGCCCACAAAGCAGCGCAGGGAATCCAAGGCCAGATCGCGGCGCGTTTTTACTGTCATGTTCGTGTCCTCCGTAAAATAGTAACCCATCCCCCGTTTGCTGCCGATCAGCCCGTCCCGCTCCATCTCCTGGTACGCGCGCTGCACGGTGTTCGTATTGACCTTGATGAGCGCGGACAACTCTCGGATGGAAGGGATGCGTTCCCCCGGTTTGATCTCTCCCCGGACAAACGCCCGACTGAATTGCAGCGTGATTTGACGATAAATTGGCATCCGGTTGTCGAACGATAGACTAAACCGTTCCCATAACTGCATTGGCTCACCTCCTTATGTGTACCACTACACTACCACACAGTGACGCCGTTGTCAAGCGTTTTTTTAAATTTTTTTTTTTTCAGATTCCTCAAGTCAGTTTTTCTCAAGTCAGTTTTCATCTTGCGGGATGGGCGCAAAAATGGTATCATTGAAAAGCGGAAGCGGAAGGAGGTGCGGATATGGAAAACAAACATCAAATGACGATTGAGGACAATATCTTCTTTGCCAAACGCAATATTGTCGATATGATTTTCCGAAGCGCACGGCTGGAAGGTCTTGCCGTTACCTATCCCGACACCTACTCGGTGGTTCAATGCGGCATTATCAATGGCATGAGTTTTGAGGACGCGCAGATCATCAACAACCTCAAACACGCTTGGCAGTTTGTGCTGTCCACAGTTGACTATCCCGTCAATCTGAGTTATGTTTGTCAGATACACAAATATGTTGGCGAATCGCTCTCGGAATACAACGCCGGCTTTTTGCGGAACAAGATCATCTACGTGACGATGGGCGAAGAGGAACCGTTTATCCCCGAACTGCTGATTGAGGCTGACGCAAGGGACGAGATAGACGGGCTTATGCGCATTGAGAACACGACTGACCGGGCGATTTCGCTGATGTTTTACCTGACCCGCCGCCAGATGTTCAACGACGGCAACAAACGTGTAGCTATGCTTGCGGCGAATCGGGTAATGATTGCGGGCGGCGCCGGCGTCATTTCGGTACCGCCGTCTAAAATCGCGGTGTTCATAGGGCATCTCACGGCGTTTTACCGAAGCGGTGATATGAGTGCGGCAAAGCAGTTTGTTTACGATCACTGCGTCAGCGGGAACGGCGTGGAGCCGTAAGTTGTCAATACCGAATAATGCGTAATGGGGCTGTCGCACTAAGAAAGTGCGGCAGCCCCGGATAATATGTTAAAAATAAAAAAATACTTTTGCAGTATTGACAAAGAATGACTACGGGTGTAAAATAAACTACAGAAAGAAACTTTCGGGAGAGGGATTCCAAATGGATGTAAAAATCTCAGACGCAGAACTGGCAATCATGCGCATCCTGTGGCGCGAACAGCGCCCGCTCAAAGTATCCGATTTTCTTGGGGAACTTGAGTTTACAAAAGGCTGGAACAGATCGACCACGCACACGCTGGTCGCCCGCCTGCGCGACAAGGGCCTGATCGAGCCAACAGAACGGTATGGCGTCGCGAGGTATGTACCGCTCATCACCGAGGACGACTTCATCCTCTCCGAGGAAAAAGCCGTGCTTGAAAAATTCGGGGGCGCGAAGAAGCTCGCCCTGGCCATGGTGCGCAACGGACACCTGACTGACACCGACATCGACGATCTGCGGGATTTCTTCAGGATGGGAGGCGAAGCGAAATGACTGACGCGATCCGAACCCTCCTGATCATGTCGATCACTGGCAGTATACTCGCGCTCCTGCTGTTTGCGATAAAACCGCTTGCGCGTGACCGTTTACCGAAATCGGCGCAGTATTATCTGTGGCTGGTGATCCTTTTCGCGTTGCTTGTGCCACTATCAATGATCGTCGTCCTGCCGGACAACAGCCCTCTGCCGGCCGCGCCGGTGCAATCGGTGGTGG
>WRCT01000214.1 GCA_009783775.1 Clostridiales bacterium
CAGTGAAGTCGTGGGCTGGTGCAACGCCAACACGGATTGCCGGGAATGCGCCGATTATCTGCGCACGTATTGGCCGATAGGGGAAATACGCGCGGATATCAAGATCAAATCGATATTTTGCTTCCTGATCGCGCCGGAGATGCAAAGAAAGGGCATTGCCACTGGGTTGATCGAACGCGTGTGCCGTGACGCCGCAGGCGACGGATTTGACTTCGTGGAGGCCTGTGTCGCAAAGAAACCCAAGAAAGGCGCGACTGATTTCCAGGGCTCCGCAGCGATGTACGAGAAATGCGGGTTCAGCCAATATGCGAAACGAAATGAATTTATCGTGATGCGCAGGGCGTTGAAATAATTTGCAGTGCAGGGAGGCCGCGCACATGGACGAGGCTATCAAGCGAGAGCTGGAGATCATCAAAGAAGGGGTATTGCAGACCGTTCCGGCGGAAGCGATATACCTCTTTGGCTCTTTTGCCTACGGCACGCCGCACAAGGACAGCGATTTGGATATCTATGTGGTTGTGCCGGACAGCGTTGAAAAGAATCCGATAGACATAGGGACGGATATCTTGCGAAGCCTAAGATATAAGAAGATCAATATGCCTATGGACTTAATGGTCGGAAAAGCGAGTGTGTTTGCGCGAAGGAAGGAAGGCGTAACGATACAAAGGGAAATTGCACAAAGGGGGGTAATGCTACATGGACAGTAGGCAGACTTTGGAATGGTTTCGTTTCGGCGATATGGATTTAAATGCCGCCAATCATCTTTTGTCATTACACCCTGCGCCGCTTGAAATAATATGCTTTCATTGCCAGCAGGCAGCCGAAAAATACCTCAAAGCGTATTTGATATGTACCGGCCCGGAGCAGCCGCCAAAAATCCATGATTTACGCAAATTGCACCAATTATGTTTTAACAGCGACGAGCAATTTGATTTGATTGCGGATGCATGCGAAGCTCTGACGATTTATGGCGTGCAACCCCGCTATCCAGAAGAGATATATCTGGAAGACCACCACATGCGAAAAGCCCTTGATTACGCCGGACAAATCCAAGCCTTCGCGCCACTGCAAGAGCTGCGAAGCAAATTAGAGGAAGAAGCTTAAATCATGAAAACCGCCGTCTATCCCGGCAGCTTTGACCCCGTGACCAACGGGCATATGGAGATCATCCACCGGGCCGCCGCGCTGTTCGACCGCGTGGTGGTGCTTGTGGCGGCCAACGCGACCAAGAGCGGCTTCTTCAGCGCCGGGGAGCGCGTGGAGCTGCTGGAGCTTTGCACGCGGGACCTGCCCAACGTGAGCGTCGACTCCACGGGGGGGCTGGTGGCGCACTATACAAGCGAGATCGCGGCCGACGTCATTGTGAAGGGGCTGCGCGCCATGACGGACTTCGAGTTCGAGTTCCAGCAGGCGCTGGTGAACCGCGAGCTTAACCCGCGGGCGGAGACGATCTTCCTGCCCGCCAGCGGCACAAGCATGTACCTGTCCTCCGGCATGGTCAGGCAGGTGTGCGTCCTGGGCGGCGACATAGGCGCGTTTGTGCCCAAGGAGGCCCTGCCGCGCATTATTGAACGTATGCAAGCCAACAAATAAATACTTTGGGGGTGCTGTTATGGCGTCGGATAACGTGGATACCCTGCTCACGCAGCTGCAGGAGGAAGTGGAGAACGCGAAAAAATTCGGCCGCCTGCGCCTGGTGGACCCTGCCGTGATGCAGGAGCTGCTGGACGCGGCGCGGGACTCCATGCCCAATTTCATCGAGCGGGCCAAGGAGATCGTGGCCAAGCGCGGCGAGACCCTGGACCAGGCGCGCAAGGACGCCGCCGCCATCGTGGCCGACGCCCAGCACAAGGCCGACGAGAGCGAGGCAGACGCCGCCGCGCGGGTGCAGGAGGTCGTCCAGCGGGCCAAGGAGCGCGTGCTGCAGATGCGCGCCCAGGGCGAACAGATCGTCGCCGACGCGCAGGCCGAGGCGGCGCGCCTGGTGAGCGACCACAGCATCACCGTGATGGCGCAGGAACAGGCGGAGCACATGCTGCGGCAGGCCCGGGAAACCGCCGAGCAGGTGGAAAACGACAGCCGCCAGCGCGCCGAGCAGGTGATTTCCGACGCGCAGAGCTACAGCGAGGAGCTGCAGCGCCGCACGGAGGAGTGGGGCATGCAGTACACCGGCGGCGTGCGCGCGGTGGTGGAGGAGATCGTCGGCGAGACGGAGGAGATCCTCGCGGCCTCCCTGACGGACATACGCAGCACGCAAAAGCGCCTGCAGACGACCCTGAGCAAATCCGCGAGCGCGCCGGAGTTCCACGCGCCGGCGGAGCCGGGGTTGTTCTGAGGGGTTTTCTGAAAATTGAACGGGCGGCATTTGCCGCCCGTAATTTTTTGCTCTCCTCATTCTTTCAGGCCCATGATGGCCCGGACGGCCGTTGCCGTATCCGTTGCCGGGAACAGCTCGCAGCCCACCGCGCCGGTGTAGCCCAGGCGTTCCAAGTGCCGCAGCACGTTGGCATAATTGATCTCGCCGGTGCCGGGCTCGTGCCGGCCGGGGGCGTCGGCGATGTGGATGTGGCCTATGCAGCCTATGTGCTCGCCGAGGGTGTCGCACAGGCGGCCCTCGTTGATCTGCATGTGGTAGACGTCGTAGAG
>WRCT01000215.1 GCA_009783775.1 Clostridiales bacterium
TACAGGTTACAGGTTACAGGTTACAGGTTACAGGTTACAGGTTACAGGTTACAGGTTACAGGTTACAGGTTACAGGTTACAGGTTACAGGTTACAGGTTACAGGTTACAGAATAGTATACCACCAAAGAGATAAATAGTAAACCCCGCCGCAGCGGTATTCGCCCCATTCGCGGTTAATCCGTTCCTGCTCCCGCGTGAGCGGCAGCCTCCTTTTGCCAGGGTTCCCGCCCAATTCGCAAATTGGGTGGGATGGTGTGAGGAGGTGCTGGGCGGAGGATTGACCGAAGTTCACTTGTTTTATCTACCCGTTTCTTGTATGATACTGACATGAAACAGCACGGTGTTAAACGAATATGGAAAAATCCCTATTATGTCAACCGAAAAGAGCATTTTTGCCCGAAATGCAACGCGAGAATGGGAAAGACAAAGGTCTCCCGTATTGTGAACTGGCGTTCGCCGGAAGCAAAGGATTTTGATTTCTCTTCCGGCGAAGGTTTCTTAATCGGCAATATCAAATTCATCTGGACGGAATTTCTCTGCCCCGATTGCGGCGAGCAAATCACCATCGACGAAATGAAACGGATAGAAAAGGGGCTCACAGAAGAAGAAATGCGTGCAATCAAGGAGCGAAACAAAAGAATGAATACCATTGTGTTTATCGTGCTCAGTATCGCCTTGATTGCAGTATGGCAACTCTGCCAAAGATAAAGCACGCCCCGCCGCAGCGGTATTCGTGCTCATTCGCGTCATTCGCGGTTAAAAATCTCCCGTGAGCGACCGTCCCAGCTTGACAAACCAACCCAAAAGGTCTACATTATACAATGAAATATTATTGAAGTGTTGAGGATCATTCATTGTTGCAGGACAAATACAATCCGGCTGAAATCGAGCCGAAATGGCAGAGAATCTGGGAGGAGAGCGGCTGCTTTGCCGCCGAGGCCTCCCACGACAAACCCAAGTATTATACTTTGATCGAGTTTCCCTATCCCTCGGGCAACGGCCTGCACGTGGGCCATCCGCGCAGCAATACCGCGCTGGACATCATCTCCCGCAAGCGGCGCATGGAGGGCTATAACGTGCTTTTCCCGATGGGTTACGACGCCTTTGGCCTGCCCACCGAGAACTATGCTTTAGCGACCGGTATCCACCCTGCCGAGGTCACGCGCGCCAACGTCGAGAAGTTCCGCGCCCAACTCAAGAAACTCGGGTTCTCCTTTGACTACAGCCGCGAGGTCAACACCACCGACCCCGCCTACTACAAGTGGACGCAGTGGATCTTCCTCAAGCTCTTCCAAGCGGGACTGGCCTACAAGACCGAAATGCCCATCAACTTCTGCAACTCCTGCAAGGTCGGCCTGGCCAACGAAGAGGTCAAGGACGGCGTCTGCGAGCGTTGCGGTGGCGAGGTCGTGCGCAGGGTCAAGAGCCAGTGGATGCTCAAGATCACCGACTACGCCGAAAAGCTGCTCGACGGCCTGGACGGCGTGGACTTTATCGAGCGCGTCAAGACCCAGCAGCGTAATTGGATCGGCAAGAGCGAGGGCGCGGAGGTGCGTTTTGAGATTGCGGGTCAAGCCCGCAATGACGAAAAGGGTATGGAGTGTCAGGGGGACGGTTCTATTGACACCGTGAATCCCCAAAGTGTCAATACGAACTGTCCCCCTGACACGAACGCGGCCGAACTGCTCGTCTACACCACGCGGCCCGATACGCTCTTCGGCGCGACCTATATGGTCATCGCGCCCGAACACCCGCTGGTGGACGCGCTGGCCGAACACATCGAAAACCTCGACGACGTGCGCGCCTATATCGAGGCCGCCTCGCATAAGTCCGACTTCGAGCGCAGTGAGTTAAACAAGAATAAAACCGGCGTGCCCCTTTTGGGCATCACCGCCATCAACCCCGCCACGGGCCAGCCGATCCCCGTCTGGATCTCGGACTATGTGCTCATGGGCTACGGCACGGGCGCGATTATGGCCGTGCCGGGCCACGACGACCGCGACTGGGCATTTGCCCGCGCCTTTGGCCTGTCGATCGTCGAGGTCGTGTCGGGCGGAGATATTGAGCAAGCGGCCTACACCGACTGTGACGACGGCGTGATGGTCAACTCGGGTTTCTTAAACGGAATGCAAGTGCCCGCCGCGATCGCGGCCATGACCGAATGGCTGGCCGAGCGCGGCCTGGGCGAGAAAAAGGTCAACTTCAAACTGCGCGACTGGGTCTTCTCCCGCCAGCGCTACTGGGGCGAGCCGATCCCGCTGGTCAATTGCCCGACCTGCGGCTGGGTGCCGCTGCCCGAAAGTCAGCTGCCCCTGCGCCTGCCCGAGATCGAGAACTTCTATCCCGCAGACGACGGCTCTTCGCCGCTCACCCGCGCCACGGATTGGGTGCGCACAGCCTGTCCGGCCTGCGGCGGGCCCGCGCAGCGTGAGACGGACACCATGCCCCAGTGGGCGGGCTCGTCCTGGTACTTCCTGCGCTACCTCAGCCCGTTTGACGACAAAGCCTTTGCCGAGAAAAGCGAGCTGGCCTACTGGCTGCCCGTGGACTGGTACAACGGCGGCATGGAGCACACCACGCTGCACCTGCTCTACTCCCGCTTTTGGCACCGTTTTCTCTATGATATCGGGCAAGTGCCGACAAA
>WRCT01000216.1 GCA_009783775.1 Clostridiales bacterium
GGCCACGGGTTTCGCGCCGAAACGCAGGGTCATGCAGCGGGAGCGGACGGTGGGCAGCAGGCCGGCCTCGTTGCCCGTGAGCAGAAAAAGCGTGTCGTCGGGCGGTTCTTCCAACGATTTGAGCAGGGCGTTCTGCGCCTGCGCGGTGAGGTTGTGCGCGTCAAAAAACACGACGCAGCGCCGCCCGCGGCCATAGGCCTGCAGGTTGACAGCGCGCGAAATGTTGCGCACATTCTCCACGGCGTAATCTGCGGTCTCTGTGTAATAGGGACAGTTCGTGAGCGCGGTTTCACCCGTCAGACCCAGATAGCGGGTCGCCAAGCGGCGCGCGAACGCTTTCTTGCCCGTGCCGCGATTGCCGGCCAGCAGAATGGCGTGGGGGACATTGCCCGCCGCGATATGCTCTTCCCAGTGTTGCGGATTCATGAGGTGATTATAGCATAAATCAAGATTCTTCGCTACGCTCAGAATGACATAAGCAAAATCTCCGCGTGAGCGGCCTTGTAACCTGTAACTTATAACTTGTAACGGGCGGCCATAGGCCGCCCTAGCCCGCCCGTTCGCTGTTGCGTTTGGCCAGGGCGAGCAGGCTGTCGTAAAGCGCGCTGACGAGCTCCTGGATCGTGGTTTCGAGCGGGCGCTGCTGCTGTTTTGGGGCTTTGGACGCGGCGCGGGAGAACGGGGCGTGCGCGGGCGTGCCGCTGCCGAAAAGTTCCGCGCGCACCCGGGCGATGACGTCCGGCTTGTTTTTGAGCAGGGCGCGGTACTTGTTCTGATAGCGCAGCATTTTCTTGGTGTCGCCGCCCGCCAGGCTTAAGGTGCAGCTGCGCACCGATTCGCCCTTGGCCTGCGCGTGCAGGATCGCGCGCACCAGCCCGAGACTCTCCTCCTCCGAAAAGGGGACAAAGGCGGGCACACCCGACCGGCTTTGCTTGATCTGCGTATAGTAGTAGTTGCGGACGCTGTTGGGCTGCCGGCCCGTCTGCCCCGCCACGCTTTCAAAGACCGTGCGCAGCGGCAAGCGTTGGGCACGGGCTATGACTACAGCTTCCTCCAGCAATTGACTCTCCGTTTGCGTCCAGCCCACATGAAATCCTTTCATTGTTTTATCGCCCTTTCTCCTAAAAATGTATTCTCATAATAGACCGTTTTTCTTATGGTTATACCTCTGTAAGACAATGTATGTAATGAATCTGAAAAATAGGCCACCTCGAAAAACTATCGGTGTGCAGATTTGCCGTGAGTTTGGCCGTAGTTCGCAGACAAAAAACGCAGCAATAGCCGGCAGCCCTACTGCGAGGCTTTTTGGCAAAGAAATACGGTCAAAGGCGCGGCGAAGATGTGCGCCGATAGTTTTTTGAGGTGGCCACAAAGAAGTTGAAAAAAAATGTTGACAGCCTTTCCCCGACGTGATAATATTTGGAATTGTCATATATTTGTGGTAATATGCGCAATTTTCCGATCTGCGCCACCCGACGCGGCGGGGAAAAAGGGGCATTATACGCGCAAATACGATGAACGGCAATCACATTTTTTCTTTTGGACCTTCCATTATAGATTGCGGATCAAGTCCGCAATGACGCGGGGGCGGACCCGCAATGACGCGGGGTTAGCCCGCAAATGACGCGGGGATAGCCCGCAATGACGCGGGGGCGGACCCGCAATGACGCGGGGCGGACCCGCGATGTCAAAAAAAAGGAGTATTGCGATGTTGCAAGATGTAAAGACCGGCAGACGAACCAGGAAGAGTTTTTCCCATATTTCCGAAGTTCTGGATATGCCGAATCTCATTGAGGTGCAAAAAAATTCCTACTACCGATTCCTGCGCGAGGATCTGCGCGATGTCTTTGCGGACATCTCCCCCATTGCCGATTATTCGGGCAAGCTGGTGCTGGAGTTTTTGGACTACCGCATTGATATGGATAAACCGAAATACTCCATCGAGGACTGCAAAAACCGCGACGTGAACTATGCCGCGCCTTTGCGCGTGGTGGCCCGTCTGATCAACCGCGAGACGGGCGAGGTCAAACAGCAGGAAGTGTTCATGGGCGATTTTCCGCTCATGACGCCGCAGGGCACCTTTATCATCAACGGCGCGGAGCGCGTGATCGTCTCCCAGCTCGTGCGCTCGCCGGGCTGCTATTACACCGTCGGCACCGACAAGCTGGGCAACAGCCTCTATGCCGCGCAGGTGATCCCCAACCGGGGCGCCTGGCTCGAGTATGAGACCGACAGCGCGGGCCTGCTCTATGTCAAGATCGACCGCCAGCGCAAGGTGCACATCACCTCGCTGCTGCGCGCCATCGGTTACGGCACGAACGTGGAGATTTTAGAACTGCTGGGCGAGGACGAGCGCCTGCAGCTGACACTGGCCAAGGACCCGACCCGCTCCGTCGCGGAGGGTTTGATTGAGATTTACAAGCGGCAGCGCCCCGGCGAGCCGCCCACGGAGGAGAGCGCGCGCGCGCTGATGAGCTCGCTGTTCTTTGACAACCGCTATGACCTGGCACGCGTCGGCAGATATAAGTTTAATAAGAAGCTGAGCCTGAAAACGCGTATCGTCGGCCGCGTGGCCGACGAGGACGTGATCTCGCCCGTCACCGGCGAGGTGCTGGCCGAGGCGGGCC
>WRCT01000217.1 GCA_009783775.1 Clostridiales bacterium
ACTGCAACCGAAGAAAAAGCAATATCTGATTCTATAGCACCGTATTCCAGGTAAACCGCTCCAGCCCAAGCAGATAGGACATATTGTGCTTGATTCCGATTAGGGTAACGATGGCGCCTGCGGTGTCGCCCGCTGTGATTTGTTTGCCTGCCAGCTCAATACCATGCTCCACTTCGCCCACGGAGGCGTTGTCTAGATACCATTTCAAATAGCGGCTGCGTTGGTCAAAAACGCTTAAGAGCCGTGCCCATACAATGCTTGCCGTTTCACTGTCCTCCGCCAGCAGCGCGTCCACCGCGTCGTCGCAGAGTGCGCTGATCTCTTTTTCGCAGGACGTGAGATAGGGCCCGGGCACCAGGAACAAAAAGACCAGCAGCCCGCAAGCCAAAACCGTAAACCCGCGTTGGATCCACTTAAACATCATGCGCCTGTCTCCGTTTGTGTCTCTGTCATTGCGGGCCCGGGGTCCCCGCCAAGTCCGCAACCCACCCCAACAAATCTTTGATTTGTCGGGGACCCCGGGACTTGGTGGGGTGGAGTGACCCGCAATCCTCCGCCCAACTGCGCCTGTAGCTGCAGGCGCAGCGAGCCGTCCGGCGAAAGCTGCAAAAAGAACACATCGGCAATTCGTTTAACGTGCATGGCTTTCAGCTGATCGCGCACATAACGCTCGCTCAAATTCAGATTGCGCAGGGCGTGGCGGCACAGCCGTCCGTCAAGGATCAACATATGAGATAGCGCGGCCTTGTCGGACGGCAGGCTCAAATCCGCCAGCGTGGGCTGCTGATACTGCCCGTGCTGCATGACGCTCAAACTGCCGTTCGTCTCCAAAATCGCAAAGGCCACCTGCCCGAGGTCAAAGATATCCCGCTCGCGCAGGTGCTCGGTCAAGTCAGCCACGGTATAATTCGCCTGCCGCATGGTGCTTTCCTGCAAGACGCCGTCGCGCACCAAAATCAGCGGCGACCCGCAGAGCGCGAGCCGCACGCGCCCGCTCTTCATGCCCAGATAGGCCATTGCCCTCTGCACCAAAAAGATAGCCAAAATCGGCACAATGCTGTATAATAACGGCATATTCACATCCGCGATGGCGGTGCTGGCGATATCCGCGATGGTCAGCGTGATCAGCAGGTCAAAGGGCTGGAGCGAGGAGACCTCACGCTTGCCCGTGAGCCGCAGAATGAACAGGATAAACAGATAGAGCAGGGAGGCCCGCAGAAAAATCACCAGCATGGGCATAGTTTATCCCGATTGGAAGAAAATAAAGACATAACCATTAGAAGGAAAAAAAGGATTCGTGTCGAATAAAGAAGAATAAGGATTATTATGAAATACATTCCCAACATCTTATCCATCATTCGCATTCTGCTGGTCGGTCTGTTCGTTTGGCTGTTTTGGCAGGCGCGCTTTGTGGACGCGATCATCGTCTACGCAGTGGCCTTTTTCACCGACATTCTGGACGGTTACCTGGCGCGGCGCTTTGACTGGATCACGCCGACGGGCAAGCTATTGGATCCTGCGGCGGACAAGCTCATGGTACTGGCCGCGCTGGCCTGTATCTTTATCGACAAGCGCCATGAGACATTTTACTTGGTGCTTTTCGTCCTGGCTTTTGTGAAGGAATTGCTCATGCTGATCGGCGTATTGATGATGCTCAAAAGTAAGGTCGTGGCGCACTCCGATTGGGCGGGCAAGATGGCGACCGGCCTGTTCGTGCTCGGCATTGTGCTGACCCTGTTCAGCTATGTCGTGCCGCACATCGAGCCGTGGAACATCGCCGTGCTCTCCATCGCCATCGCGCTTTCCTACTACGCCATGCTGCACTACGCCAAGAATCAAATGTTCGCCCCCCGCCAAAAGAACGGCAAGAGCGACCTCATCCAAGACGAGGAACTCGCCGCGCAAATAGAAAAGTATATCGACTCTTAAGCCAAGGAGAAACGACATGAAACCCTGCACAAACTGCGAACGCCAAAACGCGGACGACGCGATCTTCTGCGATGCCTGCGGCCACGGCTTTGACAAATACAATCGGCTTGGCGGCTGGCTGCTGGTTTTTGTGATTTTTCTTATTTGCAGCATTGGACTGTATTTTTATATAATCAACTCCGCCGTGACCCGACTAGCCAACTATCATAGCTTTTCCACGATGCCGGGTTTTGCTGATTTCTATCCGAACTACTTTTCATGGGCAATTGTTTCATTGGTCTCTGCAATCACATTTCTTGCTTTGCATATTTGGCTTATCATAAAAATCTTCCGTCGCCGTGCGGGATTCCTGCGTCTTTACCAAATTATGCGGCTGCTTGGAATGATAGAGTACCCGATTATGCTGCTATTTTCCTATACTACGCCCGGCGCTACCATAAGACGAACCTTATTCGACCTCCTTGGGCTTATTCTGTTCACTATCTACTTCTGTCTTTCCAAGCGCGTTCGCGCCTATATGGGCAGTGACGCCTATATCAAAAAAGCATGGATTAAGTTTCGCTGAAAAAGGCAATAAAAACTATTGCAAATTTTTTCAAAAATGGTATAATGAAATTGCGCAAGGGGTTATAGCTCAGCTGGTTAGAGCGCTACGTTGACATCGTAGAGGTCATTGGTTCGATTCC
>WRCT01000218.1 GCA_009783775.1 Clostridiales bacterium
AGGGGAACTCCGCCTCGGTGGGCAGCACGGGCTCGAGCGCACGCTCGGCCAACGCGCCGTGACCGATCTCACGCCGGCCCGGGCCGCGCATGGGACGGGTCTCGCCCACGCTATAGGGCGGGAAGTTGTACTGGTGCATATAACGCTTGGATTCCTCGGGGTAGATGTTGTCCAGCGTCTGCGACTCGGAGACCGTGCCTAAAGTGGCGATGGTCAGGACCTGGGTCTGGCCGCGCGTGAAGACCGCGCTGCCGTGCGTGCGGGGCAGCAGGCCGACTTCGCACCAGATGGGGCGCACTTCTTCCTGTGTCCGGCCGTCGGGGCGGATCTTTTGGTTGATGATCTTATCGCGCATGACCTCTTTGGTCATGGTGTAGAGCACAGCGTCGATGTCCTTTGCCATCTCGGGGAACTCGGGCAGCAGCTGCTCGGTGACTTCTACCTTGACCTGCTTGGTGCGCGTCTCGCGCTCCGCGCGGTCAAAGGTGTCCATCTGCCAGACGACCTTGTCATACGCGACCTCGCGCACGCGGGCCTCGAGCTCGGGCGCGGGCTTGTGGATATTGACTTCCATCTTGGGCTTGCCGCAGGCGGCCTGGATCTCGTCGATGAAGGAGACGATCTTTTTGATCTCTTCATGGGCGAACAGGATCGCGCCGAGCATATCCTGCTCGGAGACTTCCTTCGCACCGGCCTCGACCATCATGACCGCGTCGCGGGTGCCGGCCACTGTCAGGGCGAGCAGGCTTTCCGCGCGCTGGGCCATGTCGGGGTTGATGACGTAAGCGCCGTCGACCAAGCCGACGTTGACCGCGCCGATCGGGCCGGCAAAGGGCGCGTCGGAGACGGACAGCGCAATACTCGCGCCGACCATGCCAAGCATATCGGGCGGGCAGTCATGGTCTACCGACAGCACGTTGGCGACGACCTGCACGTCATTGTAGAACCCTTTCGGGAACAGCGGACGAATGGGACGGTCGATCAAGCGGCTGGTGAGGATCGCTTTTTCGGAGGGACGGCCCTCACGCTTGATAAAGCCGCCGGGGATCCGGCCGACCGCGTAGAGCTTTTCTTCAAACTCGCAGCTCAGTGGCAAAAAGTCCACGTCGCGGCAGGATTTGCTGACCGTCGCGCAGGCCAGAACTTTCGTTCCGCCGCAGGTCATCATGGCGGAACCGCCCGCCTGCTCGGCGTACTTGCCGATTTCGGCGGTCCATTCGCGTCCGCCGATGGTTGTTTTGAATGTGTTGTTCATTTGTTACCTCTTTTTCCTCTTTTTTATTTCCATTTTATTATAACCAAAATTATTGTTTGGGCAGCGAAAAAAGAGGGCGGGGTTTTCTCCCGCCCGCTTTTTGTTACTTTCTCAGTCCCAAAGCGGCGATGATCGCGCGGTAACGCTCAATGTCCTTTTCCTTCAGGTAATTGAGCAGACCGCGGCGTCTGCCGACCATTTGCAGCAAACCGCGCCGCGAGTGGTGGTCCTTCTTGTTGATCTTGAGATGCTCGTTTAAGTGATTGATGCGCGACGTAAGCAGCGCGATCTGCACCTCCGGCGAGCCCGTGTCGCCCTCGTGGACGGCATACTTTTCGATGATTTCCTGTTTGTTCATGGTTTCCTCCTGTTAATTTTAGCCCCAGCAACTGCGCCGACCGTTGGAGAGTCGGTTCAGCCCAGCAGCGGTTTATGTGACTATCTCTTCATAGCCTTGCACATCATAGCATAAGTGCTTGTGCTTGTAAAGGTTATTTTGCAGATTCTTCAATTTTCTTTAGAAAATGACAGGTAAAGTTCCTTTGCGGTCCGAATGTCCCGCTCTACCTGCGCGCGCAGGGCGTCGAGCCCCACAAAGGTTTGCTCCGGCCGCAGGTACGCCAGTTGCTCCGCGGTCAGCCATTGGTCGTCGAGTTCGGTCGTCAGGTCGATGATATGGGTCTCCACGGATCGCGACTTGCCGCCCACCGTGGGCTTATAGCCGATATTTGTCACAGCGGGATGGGCTTGACCGTCCAAAGTGACCCGCGAGAGATAGACGCCGTTCGGCAAGGGGACGTCGCCCGTGGCCGTAAGGTTCGCCGTGGGAAAGCCCAGGCGCGTGGCCAGGCCCTTTTCACGCACAACAAGACCGCAGACCGCATAGGGTCTGCCAAGCAGTTGTGCCGTTTCACCCAGTTTGGCCTCAGCTAGCAGGAGGCGGATCCGGCTGCTGGAGATGGGCGCGCCATCTTGGCAGACGGTGGGGACAATAACGGTCTCAAATGGGCCCAGTTCTCGCAGCAGCTCCGGCGTGCCTGCCGCCGCCTTGCCAAAGCGGTAGTTTTCACCGACCACGACCGCGCGAACCGGGGCGGCAAAGCGAGATTGCAGAAAGGACACAAAGGCTGCCGGATCAAGGCTTGCCAGTTCCTTGGTAAAGGGGATCATATCGACTTCCACACCTTGCTGCTGGAGCAGCGCGGCACGGCAGATATTGTTGGTCAGCAGGGGGACGTCCTGCCCAAGCAGGGTCATCGGGTGGTTGGAAAAGGTCAGCGCGACCGCTTGCCCGTCACACGCATTGGCCAATTCCACGGCGCATGAAAGCAGGGCCTTGTGACCCAAGTGCA
>WRCT01000219.1 GCA_009783775.1 Clostridiales bacterium
TCACGCCGGTAACGCGTGTAGCGGTCGTAGACGCTGTTCATGCACAGGCAAAGGTGCCTGTCGCCGTTTTCGAAGGCGAAATCGTCACCGGCCTTGAGCTTCATCCGCGACATCACCTCGAAGGTTTGCTCAACAATGGACTTATTATGCGGCCCGCCGTCGAGGAGGTATTCCTTCGCGGCGTAGTCCAGATAGCCCACACAGGCCTCCCGGTCGAAGGGAAACACGTCGGACCAGCCAAGCCCAAGCTGCCCGCAGAGTTCCAGCACAAAACACAGCCCGGCATAGGCGCAGGCCAGGTTGCTTTTCACCCGGCTGGGCATTTGATTATCGCTGAAGTAGCCTTTGCCCTCGACATGCCAGGCCTTTGCGTCCGCGATTGTCGTCTGGAGCGCCATGTCCAGCAGTCCGCGCCCGAAGGAACCCAGCGTCTCTTCGTGCTCGAACTCCAATGTGTCATGGGCGATGTTATATTCCTTGACCCCCATGTCTTTTTTGCTGAACAGCAGTTCCAGGCAGCGTTCGCGCACAGCGGCTTCGTCCGCTGACTCCTCGCCAGAGACGACTATCGGCGCGATGAGTTCATATGTCACAGTGGTCTGGTCCGCACGGCCCCGGATGCCCTCATGCTTGTCATAGCTGTCGCGAAAGTGGTTATACAGCCAGTTGAGCCGCTGTTTGTCGAGCTTGCTGGGCTTGAACTCATCAAACGCCTGCGGGATAATATTGCTGCTGGCGCATTCCCACATCAGCGTGAAGTTCGTCACTTGGCCCGAAGCCGTGACTTTGCTGCGCCCGAACATCGGCAGGACCACGTGTTCGAGGGTGCTGCTCTTGCCGCTGCCCGCTTCGCCGATCAGGAACAAATGCGGGAACTTGATCTTGTTTTTTCGCAAATGCGATTTGATAAAGCACGCCGCCGACCAGGCCAGCACCGTCACGACTTTCGCCGGTTCATTGTACGCCATCAGCAGTTCGCCGAGCTGAAGCATCTGCTCCCGCGTGATGATCGGGTACTCCAATAGCGTGCTTTCGATGGAGCGGTAGCGCTCCAGTTGTACAAGATCGTTGACGTGTTTGCCCCCAGCCAGAACAGCGGTCTCCGGCGTGACGAAAGCAATCTTCCGGCGATAGGGGTACAGGCCCAGCGCCTTCACGCCCTTCTTGCGCACCCACTTCAGGTCATAGATAAACTCCTTCAAAAGCTCCAAATCGCCCTCAGAACCCTTGAAGGTCAAGGCAATCGTCTTCTTGTTCAGGATATTCTTGAAGCGCTGCAAGTTGGCGAAGTCGCTGGTCATGAGAACCTGCCGGAAGGTTTCACCCCGCAGCGTGACCAGGTCGCATGTGATCTGCGTTTCCTCATCCGAGCAGATCATTTCAACCGGCACAACAATCCAGTTCGTCAGCGCATAAACTTTCTGATTGCGGTTGCGCCAATAGGCCCCGCTGTGCTCGAACACATCGATCTGCTGCTTTGGCGGCGGGGTGTAGGTCTCGTGGGCGCCCTCGCAGGCGCGGCTCACCGTGGTTTCGCCGTAGGTGGACCCATCAGCGTTGTGCTTGCGGTCCCATTTTTCGCGAAACAAACCGGACTGTCGAAAGAGCCGGTCCACTTGGGCCTCGTTGCGCCCGGACCAAAAGGCCAGCTTTCGGCACAGGGCAAAGTCGGCCTCCGATTGGCTGGGGTAGTTCCCGGCCCAAACGCCGTCCCAAAGCGAAGTGAATGCCGCGCCATCCTTTGAGCTTTTTGCCAGATCCAGCAGTTCATCGTCTGCAAGGGGCCTGCCGGGGTGGGTGGTTGATTTCTTCTTGGTTTTCGCCGCTGATGCGATGAAATTGGCCTGAATAAATTCGAGGACACCGTTGTCATCGGCGATTTTATTAACGCAGCTTGAATATTTGTTGCCCGTCATGGTGAAATAGCGCGCCTTGGCATACATCTCCACGCCGTGTTTGGCGCTCTTCATGCCGCCCTTGGACAGCCTGCCCCGCAGGAAAATGTGCAGGCCGCGCCCGCTGGGCGTGATTTCGATGTAGGTGGGTGGGGTCTTGGCGAGGATCGCGGCGGCGACTTTGTTCGGCTGTTTGTTTTCATCAAGGCAGCCGTCGATATCGATGCCGACGTAGCCGATCTCTTCCGTGAACACGAAGCCCACGCCGGTGAACATGAACCGCGCCATGCCCTCCAGTGCCTGCGCGAGTGTGCCCCATGTCTGCGGATCATTGGACGAGGCCTTGTAGCCGGTGTGCGGGTTGTATGGGACTTTGGTTGCGCGCCCGGTTTTCTTATCCGGCTCCATGCGCCAGCACACCCAGTTGGGTATGGCGGCGATCTCCGCCGGGATGTTGCGGTGGTCAAGCAATATTACCATCTCCGATCTTTCGTGATGGTATCATGCTTATGCCGACAGGGTTTGTCTTGTTTCTTTGTTGCGTAACTTTATTTTTTGGAAAGAGGCCTTATATTATAACATTTATAACAGCTTCCAACTGCATAACAATCTTCTCCCATGGGCAATTCAGGTCCAATGTCACCACGCCAATCCGGCAGTTGCATATGCTGAACCAGTCATTGATGGGTGCGATATCATCTGTTTTGGCA
>WRCT01000220.1 GCA_009783775.1 Clostridiales bacterium
AAACTACGAGCTGCTGCCATCCTATTCTGAGGTGGCGGGGGACAAGCGTAAGTACGCGGCCGCCTTTATGAAACAGTGGCGGCAGGACAAGCGGCTGGCGCAGGCGCACGAAAAGGGTTATCTGGTGGCCAATCCGCCCGCCGCCCCGCTGACCACAGCGGAGATGGACACGGTCTATGCCCTGCCCTTTACCCGCAAGCCGCACCCGAGCTACCGTAAACCGATTCCCGCTTTGGCAGAGGTGGAATTCTCGTTGACCTCCTCGCGCGGCTGCTTTGGCGGCTGCCATTTTTGCGCGTTGACCTATCACCAGGGCCGGCTGATTTCGACGCGCAGTCATACGTCCCTGCTGGCCGAGGCCGGACAGCTGACCAAGAGCCCGAATTTTAAGGGCTATATCCATGACGTCGGCGGGCCGACCGCAAACTTTCGCACGCCTGCCTGCAAAAAGCAGGGAACTTGTTCCGGCAAGAGCTGTATCGGCTATAAGCGCTGTCCGAATCTCGAGGTATCGCACGCGGACTATCTGGCCCTGCTGCGCAAGCTGCGGCAGCTGCCGGGCGTGAAAAAGGTCTTTGTGCGTTCGGGCATTCGCTATGACTATGTGCTCTATGACCCCGACGAGACGTTCCTGCGCGAGCTGGTGCGTTTTCATATCAGCGGGCAGCTGAAGATCGCGCCGGAACATATCGCGCCGCAGACGCTGTATTATATGAACAAGCCGCCGGTGGAACTCTACGAGCGCTTTCTTGCCAAGTACCGCAAACTGAACGAAGGCGCGGGCGCAAAACAATTCGTTGTGCCCTATCTGATCAGCTCGCACCCGGGTTGTACCCTGGAGGACGCGATCGCACTGGCGGAATATTTGAAAAAGAGCGGACACCGTCCGGAGCAGGTGCAGGACTTTTACCCCACGCCCGGCACGCTTTCGACTGCCATGTATTACACCGGACTGGACCCGCGCACGGGGGAGGAAGTCTATGTGCCGCGCGGGGAGCAGGAGAAACGGGCGCAGCGGGCGCTGATGCAGTATTTTCTGCCCAAGAACCACACGCTTGTGCGCAAAGCGCTGAAACAGGCGGGGCGGGAAGACCTGATCGGCTACGGCAAACGCGCCCTGGTGCCGCCGGAGAAACGAAAGTCATAATTTTACAAAGATTTTACGGGAATAATTATTCAAAACTATTGCATATTTATTCTCACCGTGGTAGGATATCAAAAACACAATGGGAGGTCGTATTATGAAACAGGTAAAAAAGGCGGTACTGGCGTATTCGGGAGGGCTCGATACTTCCGTTATTATCCCTTGGCTCAAGGAAAATTACGGTTGCGAGGTCGTCGCGGTCGCGGTGGATGTTGGGCAGGGCGAGGAGCTCTCCGGTCTGATTGAAAAGGCGAAGAACACGGGCGCGATCGAATGCTTTATTGAGGATCTGCGGCATGAGTTTGTGAATGATTATGTATTCCCGACCCTGCAGGCAGGTGCAGTCTACGAGGGGCAATACCTGCTGGGCACATCGTTTGCGCGTCCTGTGATCGCCAAGCGCATTGTAGACATCGCGCTGCGCGAGGGCGCCGACGCGATCGCGCACGGCTGCACGGGCAAGGGCAACGACCAGGTGCGCTTTGAGCTGGCCATCAAGGCCTTTGCGCCGCATATGACGATTATCGCGCCCTGGCGCGAGTGGGAACTCAAGTCCCGTGAGGACGAGATCGCCTATGCCGAGGCGCGCAATATCCCGCTGCCCATCACGCGCGAGACGAACTACTCCAAGGACAAGAACCTCTGGCATCTCTCGCATGAGGGTCTGGATCTGGAGGATCCGAGCGGCGAGCCGATGTACGATAAGATCCTGGAGCTGGGCGTGACGCCGGAGCAGGCGCCCGACAAGCCCACCTATCTCACGCTCGGTTTCGAGAAGGGCATTCCCGTTTCGCTGGACGGTGTGGAGATGGACGGTGTGGCGCTGATCGAGGCATTAAACAAAGTGGGCGGAGCAAACGGCATTGGCATTGTGGACCTGGTCGAAAACCGGCTGGTCGGCATGAAGTCCCGCGGCGTATATGAGACGCCGGGCGGCGCGATCCTGTACCGTGCGCACGCGGCGCTGGAGACGCTCACGCTCGACAAGGAGACCTCACACCAAAAGGAGCAGCTGGCCGTTCGGTTCGCGGAGCTGGTCTACAACGGGCAATGGTTCACACCGCTGCGCAAGGCGCTGTCGGCCTTTGTCACCGAGACGCAGAAGTATGTCACCGGCACGGTGCGCGTAAAGCTCTACAAGGGCAATATCATTCTGGCGGGCATTACCTCGCCGTGTTCGCTTTACAGCGAAACGCTGGCCTCTTTCGGCGAAAGCGACTACAACCAGTTCGACGCCGAAGGCTTTATCAACCTCTTTGGTTTGCCGTCCAGGATGGCGGCCCTGCTGGGAAGGGAACCGTAGGGCGTTACAAGTTACAAGATAAAGGAGAGGAGAGCCCGCATGAAACTGTGGCAAGGCAGAATCCAAGGCGAGACCAACGAGTTGGTCAATGCGTTCAATGAATCCCTGTCCTTCGACGCCTGTTTGTATCGGCAGGACATCGCGGGCAG
>WRCT01000221.1 GCA_009783775.1 Clostridiales bacterium
AAAAGTTGCGCGTCCGGCCCATGTCGATGGTGGAGAAAGAAAAAATCAGACAAGCAGCGCCGACGACATTGCTCAATATGATCATGACCGCGGCAAACGTATCCGCGACCAGGATGATGCCGAAGGGCGGCACCCAGTTGCTGCTCCAAAAGGTCTGTATGCCGGAGCCCAGCACCACATTGAACAGGTAGACGGCGGCGGTAAGACCGCAAAGGACGGAAAGGACGCTCAGCGCCAACTGCATCCGCAGGTTTTTATAGAAAAAGAGCAGCAAAATCGCGGTTATGAACGGAATCAGAACCGGAACCAATACGAGGTTATTGCTCATCGTTCACACCCCGATAATCTTCCGTGTCATCGCTGCCCAACGTCTGATACGCGCGATAGACCAGCACGATGATAAAGGCTGTGACACCGAAGCCGATGACGATGGCGGTAAGTATCAAAGCTTGCGGGATTGGGTCCACATAAGAGGTTATGCCGCTTTCCAGAAGGGGGGCCGCGCCTCGTTTCAGCTTGCCCGCGGTGATAAGATAGAGCAGGGCCGCGTGCGTATGCAGGCACGTGCCCAGAACGATGCGTAGGAGCACCCGAGAAAGAATCAGGTAGGTTCCGATGGCAAAAAGTATGCCTATTACTACTGCCATTAAGGCTTCCACGCTACAGCCCCTTCTTTCTATGTGGTTTTTTTATCATTCGCGCAATTGTCGTCATATCCATGATTGCCGATGGATATGACGATGACCAGCACTGTTCCTACCACTGTCAGATAGACGCCAATATCAAAAATGACCGCAGTGGCCAATTCAATCGATCCAAAAAAAGGCAGGCTGAAATAGCCGAAGGTGTGGGTGAGGAAAGGATAGCCGAACACTGTTGCGCCAAGTCCGCAGCCCACCGCGAAAGCCAGCCCCAGAGCAATAAAATATTTGAACAAAGACAAAATCGCTCCGATCTGGAAACGGGAAGCGAAGGTGAGGTACAAAAGCACGACCGCGATCGCCGACATCAGCCCGCCGATGAATCCTCCGCCCGGCGCGTTGTGTCCGACCCAAAAAATATAGATCGAAAAAAGGAAGATGAAGAAAAAGAGGCCTTGCACCACGCGGTGATAGATAAGATTGTTCCGCTTAAACTTTATCTTGTTAGCATCCATCTGCTTTCTCCTTTGAGGAGCCGTGGACGCCAAGATGTATCAGAGCGAAAACACCCAGCGCGGCAAGGCCGAGCACGGAAATTTCGCCCATGGTGTCCAGACCGCGGAAGTCCACGAGAATGACGTTGACTACGTTGTCGCCGCCTGCCAACACTCTGCTGTTTTTAATATAATACCAACAGATGGATTCAAACTCCCTGTTGGAATGGCTGATAAGGGTGAGCAGGCCAGCCAGTACCCCCACGCTGCCCGCGATAACCATGTTGAACACGCGCGTTCCGCCGGAAGGCGTCGAGGCCTCGTCCCACAAACGGCGGGGCAAATGCCGGAAAGCCAACAGGAAAAGCAGAAGCGAAACGGTCTCTACCAGAAGTTGGGTCAGGGCAAGATCCGGAGCGCGGAAGAAAACGAAAAAAAGCGCCACGCCATAGCCCACCACCCCCAAAGCCAGCACCGACGGCAGACGCTTGGCAACCACAACCATGACGATGGCGGCGATAACCATGCCCACAGCCAAAGTAAACTCAAAAATATTTACCGGGGCCAGATCCGCAAAACTGATCATGGATTCGGACCAGGCCAAGGCTATGGAGCCGCCCACGGCCAGCAGGAAAAAAATCAGGATATAGACGCTGTAGTCCCGCAGGCGGCCCGTCATATAGGCATTGGTGAGCCGTCCGGCGCCTGCGGCCAGAGCGTCGCGCTCGAACAGCCACTTGTAGAAGGCGTCCGCGCCCGGATACGCGGGCAGGCGGAACAAAAGGCGCTTCAAGTCACCTATGCGCCAATAGAGCAGCAGGCCGACGCCCACAACCGCCAGCGTCATCAGCAAGGGCGCGTTGATGCCGTGCCAGAAGGCAATCTGCAAATCGATCGGCGTTCCGGCGACCGCAAGGACAGCGGGATTAAGCAGATTTTTCGCGAAAAAGCCAGGAATTATGGCTACAATCACTATAAAGCTCGCCATAATCGCTGCGGGGAAGAGCATCCCCCAAGAGGCTTCATGGGGCTCATGGGGCGTGTCTTTCGTCAGCGGGCCGTTGTAAAAGACTTTGAAAAAGATGGACAGGGAATAGACAAAGGTGAACGTGCTGCCCACAAGAGCCAGCGCTGGAAAGGCCCAGGCGGCGCCGCCCAGGAAGGCAAGGTTGGCCGTTACGCTTTCCCACGCGCTTTCAAAGAACATTTCTTTGCTCAAAAAGCCGTTGAAAGGCGGCAGACCGGCCATGGACAACGCGCCCAGACCGCAAAGCGCGGCCGTAAACGGCATGGCTTTGGCCAGACCGCGCAGCCTGGTGACGTCCCGGGTGCCGGTGGAATGATCTATCATTCCCGTTACCAGAAAGAGACTGCCCTTGAAGGCGGAATGGTTGAACAGGTGGAAAAGCGCCGCCGCGATGGCCCCTTTCGTGCC
>WRCT01000222.1 GCA_009783775.1 Clostridiales bacterium
GAAAAACACCTCTCACCCATGCAAACCCCTAAATAAAACCGCCGAAGAAATTCAATTCTCCGGCAGTTTATGGACAGTACTCAAATCAGGCGCCTTAATCAGTGGTTCCCATTGCGAGGAGCGCGAAACCCATAGGGACAAAGGAAACACGACGAAGCAATCCAGTCCCCCAAGTCTCATAACCAAAAAGGCCCGGGGAAACTTGTTCCCCGAGCCAAAAACCCACAATAATCTGTGCACAAGGGCGGCGTGTACGGCCGCAGTGCACACCTTGCGGCAACTGCCGACCGTTGTTGCCGCAGCGACAACAGGCAGTTGTCGAAAAACCCACCGGCAGATTAACCGCAGTTAATCTGACGAAGCGAAACGCTAATACATTCCCATTCCGCCGGCTCCGCCCATATCGGGCGCGGCGGGTTCGGGTTTGGGGATATCGGTGACCAGGCTCTCGGTGGTCAGGACCATCTGCGCCACGGAGGCCGCGTTTTGCAGCGCGCTGCGCACGACCTTGGTCGGGTCGATGATACCCGCGTCCTTCATGTCGGCGTAGCGCCCCTCGGCCGCGTCGTAGCCGTAGCCCTTCTGCCCGTTGCGGCGGATATTCTCCACCACCACGCTGCCCTCGACGCCCGCGTTGGTCGCGATCTGGCGCAGGGGTTCCTCCATCGCGCGCAGCACGATGGCCACGCCCGTCTTGCGGTCGCCGCTCTCTTTTTCGGCCAGCGCGGTCACGCGGTCCATGACGTTGAGCAGGGCCACGCCGCCGCCGGGTACGATGCCCTCTTCGACGGCCGCACGCGTCGCCGCCAGCGCGTCCTCGATCCGCAGTTTGGCCTCTTTCATCTCGACCTCTGTCGCCGCGCCCACCGAAATGACCGCCACGCCGCCCGCGAGTTTTGCCAGACGTTCCTGGAGCTTTTCGCGGTCGTAGTCGGAGGTGGTGTCGTCGATCTGCGTCTTGATGGACTTGATCCGCGCCGCGATGGCCGCGCTCTCACCCGCGCCCTCGACGATGGTCGTGTTCTCTTTGTCGACCTTGACCTGTTTCGCGCTGCCCAGCTGCGCCAGCGTGGTCTCCTTGAGGTCCATGCCCAGCTCGTCGGAGATGACCTCGCCGCCCGTGAGAACCGCGATATCCTGCAGCATGGCCTTGCGGCGGTCGCCGAAACCGGGCGCCTTGACCGCCACGCAGGTGAACGTGCCGCGCAGTTTGTTGATGATGATGGTGGCCAAAGCCTCGCCCTCCACGTCCTCCGCGATGATGAGCAGTTTGCGGCCCTGCTGGGCGATCTGCTCGAGGATCGGCAGTATCTCCTGAATGTTCGAGATTTTTTTCTCGGTGATCAGAATGAGCGGATTGTCGAGTACCGCCTCCATCTTCTCCATATCGGTCGCCATATAGGCGGAGCTGTAGCCTCTGTCAAACTGCATACCCTCGACCACGTTCAGCTCGGTCTTCATGGTCTTGCTCTCCTCGACCGTGATGACGCCGTCGTTGCCGACCTTCTCCATCGCCTCGGAGATGAGCTTGCCGACGCGTTCCTCGCCCGCCGAGATGGCCGCGACCTGCGCGATGGCCTGGTTGCTGGCCACCGGCTTGGAGAGTTCTTTTAATCCCTCGACCGCCACTTCCACGGCGGCCTCGATGCCGCGCCGCAGCACCATCGGGTTCGCGCCCGCCGCGACGTTGCGCATACCCTCGCGCACGATCGCCTGCGCGAGCAGTGTGGCCGTGGTCGTGCCGTCGCCCGCCACGTCGTTCGTCTTGGTGGCGACCTCTTTGACCAGCTGCGCGCCCATGTTTTCGAATGGGTCGTCCAGCTCGATCTCTTTGGCGATCGTCACGCCGTCGTTGGTAATCAGCGGCGCGCCGTATTTCTTATCCAACACCACGTTGCGGCCCTTGGGCCCTAAGGTGATCTTTACCGTGTCACTGAGTTGATTGAGGCCCGCCTCCAGCGCTCTGCGCGCGTCCTCGCCGTATTTGATTTGTTTTGCCATAATAAATTTCCTCCGTTATTTCTAAATTCGCAAATTTGGTGGGGTGGACTGTCGCCCCTACGATTCGACTACGGCCAGAATATCGTTCTGGCGCAGTACCATGACTTCTTCGCCGTCCAGCTTGAGTTTCGTGCCCGCGTACTGCGAATAGACGACCTTGTCGCCCTCTTTTACGTGCATGGTGATCTCCTTGCCGTCGACAACGCCGCCGGGTCCCACGGCGAGCACTACGGCGAACTGCGGTTTTTCCTTGGCCGCGCTCGTGAGCAGAATGCCGCCTTTTGTGACCTCTTCGGTCTCCACTTCGCGTACCACGACGCGATCTGCTAATGGTCTGAGTTTCATGTTGATTTGTTTCCTCCTGTATTTCCTTATTGCCCCCCTCCCCGAGGGGGGAAGGTGACGCAGTCAGCGGGGGGAGCTTGCCAGCGCCCCCACGCATTCATTAGCACTTGACACTATCGAGTGCTAATTTTCGTTACCATTATATCTCAATCATACCCGTTGTCAAGAAAGGAAATGCAACGAAGTTGTGAAATTAGATTCCAGATGC
>WRCT01000223.1 GCA_009783775.1 Clostridiales bacterium
AGCCCAAAGAACAGGCTGCGGCTGTCCGACATGGCCGTATACCCGCCGGAGCTGCCGGCGACCGTGAAATTCAAGCCGGTTCGTGACTTCTCGTCAAACTTGCTGAACAGGTCGCCCGCGCCGGTATAATTTTCCGGAAAACGCACCCACAGACCCAGAAAAAAGTCTCCGTCGCCGAAGCGCAGCGAGGGGTGGTCTGCGATTTGCAAAAAACCGTTCACGCCGTTGAGCAACCCGCCCTCGGCGGTCAGCGCGACTTCGTGCGCCCGCATGACGTTGCGGCCGAAGCTGTCCGAAAAATTGCCGTCGAGCCTGAACCGGCTGATGATCTCCATGTCAACACCTCTTCAACACATAAGATGGCGGAAATGTGCTATGCAAAGCGGAGTATAGCAAAAGCCCGCCATAAATACAATTGGTCAGAGGGCGAGGCAGGAGGAGTCTCAGACGAAGAAGGGAATTTTAATGGTGTTGAGTAAGGATCTTCAAAAAATACCACCAGGTCCCGCAGGCAAATAGGGAAAGGCGAGGGAAAACATGATGGATGTGGCAAAACTGGTCGCCGTCAGGCCCGACGAGCGGCAAATCGCGTGGCAGTCGCTGGGGTTCACGGCGTTTCTTCACTTCGGCGTGAATACGTTTACCAACAGGGAGTGGGGCACCGGCAAGGAAGACCCTGCGGTGTTCGCGCCAACATCACTGGACACCGACCAGTGGTGCGCGGCGCTTGCTTCCGCGGGCATCACGGCGTGTATCCTGACGGCCAAACACCACGACGGCTTCTGCCTGTGGAATACGGCGCACACGCGCCACAGCGTGATGTCCTCCTCTGCCAGGACGGATGTTGTACAATCGTTGTCGGATTACTGCCGCCGGTTCGGGCTGAAACTGGGGCTGTACCTCTCGCCGTGGGATATGCATGAGCCAACCTACGGTACGGGCAAGCCGTACAACGACTTTTTCTGCGCGCAACTGGAAGAATTGATCACGCGGTACGGCGCGTTGTACGCCCTGTGGTTTGACGGTGCCTGCGGCGAAGGCGAAAATGGCAAAAAACAGGAGTATGACTGGGAGCGCTATTTCGCGCTCATACGAAAAAACCAGCCGGACGCCGTCATTTCCAGCATGGGGCCGGACGTACGCTGGATTGGCAATGAAGCGGGAATCACGCGAGAAAGCGAATGGAGCGTTGTGTCCGCACGATTGCAAGACCACTCAAAAATCGCCGCCAGCTCGCAGCAGGCCGACGGGCTGCCGCCCCTGTCGCCGGAAACAGCGGACCTTGGTAGCGCCGCTGCGCTGCAACATGAACCGGAACTGTGCTGGTACCCTGCCGAAGTTGACGTTTCCATCCGCCCGGGCTGGTTTTACCATCCGGAAGAAAACGACAAGGTCCGCACGCTGGATGATTTGCTGCACATATACGAAACAAGCGTGGGCGGCAATGCCGTGCTGCTGTTGAATGTCCCACCGGATACGGACGGGCGGATTCACGCAGCGGACGTCCGCCGCTTACAGGAGCTGGGCGACGTGATTGGCGCGGCCTATGGCAGCAACCTGTGCGCTGACGCCAGCGCACATGACGGCGACGGCAATGACATTTCGTATGTGTTACACGACGACGATACCTGTTGGCGCGGTGACGGGGAACCATCTGTGATGACGGTGACATTCCCATCCGAGCGAATCGTACAGCGCGTAGTGTTGTGCGAACAGATCCGTGAAAGCCAACGGATCGAGGCGTTTGAGGTGGTGGCATTGACAGGGCGCGACGAGCAGGTGGTGTTTCGTGGCACGACCGTAGGCTTCAAAAAGATGTGCCGGTTCGCGCCCATCCCGGCAAACCGTATAACAATAACTGTGCAGAAAAGCCGCCAGCACCCAACCATCCGGTTGGTGGAGATCTATTAACATCAGGCGCTGAGTCGCCGCGCGAAACAAGGGGCACGGGAACCGGAAGGCGCCCGTGCCTGTACTCTCGTCATCATCACCATAATTCACACGCAGACATTTTTTTGCAAGCGTGCGGGCACCAGGTCATGGCTGATCAGGTCATCGAGGCTTTCGCGCCTGACGATCAGCTCCGCCGTGCCCTCGTGAACCAGCACGATCGCCGGGCGGGCGAACCGGTTGTAGTTCGAGGACATAGTGTAGTTGTAGGCGCCGGTGGTTTGCACGGCCAGGATATCGCCGGGCGCCACGTCGGGCAGTGGCAAATCCATAATCAGGTTGTCGCACTCGCAATGCTTGCCCGCCAGGCGCACGGTCTGGGTGATGGGCGCGGTCGCCTTATTCGCCACCATCGCTTCGTAGACGGCTTCATACAACGCCGGGCGCGGGTTATCGCTCATGCCGCCATCGACACTGACAAAGCGGCGGATGTTCGGCACATCTTTGATCGTGCCCAGGGTGTAGAGGGTCGTGCCCGCCTCGCCGCAGATGTAGCGGCCCGGTTCCTGCAACAGGCGCGGGTAGGGCAGGCCCGCCTTATCAATCTCATCGCGGACGCCCGTGATCACCGCTTCCGC
>WRCT01000224.1 GCA_009783775.1 Clostridiales bacterium
GAACACCAGAATGTTGACGTCCTCGCCCGAAGCGATAACGTGATCCAGCCCGCCGAAGCCGATGTCATACGCCCAGCCGTCCCCGCCGAAAACCCAGACGGATTTTTTGGTGAGATAATCCCTGTCGGCCAAAAGTTCACGGGCGGTTGCGCAGGCGTCGCACTTGCACCATTTGTTTTCTTTATCCCAATAGCTTTCGTATTCGGTGCCGATAAACGCGCTTTCTTCCAGATTAACGCCCTCTTCCAGCGCGGCGATAAAGGCTTCTGCCGCCGCAGGGTTCAGTTCGGAATCGTCTTTGGTGTCCAGCCATGCCTGAGCGGCTTTTTTAAGCTCATCCCAAGTCCAATCAAGGGCGATCAGCTTGGCGGCCAGGTCAGCCAGCCTGTCTCGGATAGCCTTTTGCGCCAGGAATATGCCGTAACCGAACTCGGCGTTGTCCTCAAACAGGGAGTTCTGCCAGGCGGGGCCGAAGCCCTTGCGGTTGACCGTGTATGGTGTGGACGGCGCGCTGCCGCCCCAGATGGATGAGCAGCCGGTGGCGTTCGCGATGAACATCCGGTCTCCGTAAAGCTGCGTGGCCAGCTTGGCGTAGGGCGTTTCGGTGCATCCCGCGCAGGCGCCCGAGAACTCAAGCAGGGGCTGTTTGAACTGGCTGCCCTTGACAGAGGTGGGTTTGAATTTCGCGTTTACTTCAGGTTTTTCGCTGAGCTTTGTGCCGTATGCGAAACTTTCCTGAGAGGGAAGTTGTGTGTCGATGGGCTGCATGACCAGAGCCTTGTTGCCCTTTTTGCCGGGGCATACCTGCGAACAGACGCCGCAGCCGGTGCAGTCCAGCGCGGACACGGTGATAGAGAAGTTCAGCTCCGGCAGACCGGTCATGGGCAGGGTTTTCATATTTTGCGGAGCGGCGGCGGTTTCGTCTTTGTTCAGGACTGCCGGACGGATAACCGCGTGGGGGCATACGTAGGCGCAGAAGTTGCACTGGATGCAGTTTTCCGGCTGCCACTCGGGGACGTCGACCGCGATGCCGCGCTTCTCATAAGCGGAGGAACCCTGCGGGAAGGTGCCGTCGGCCATATGCGTGAATGCCGATACCGGCAACTTGTCGCCGCGCTGGGCGTTGACCGGGGTCAGGATATTCTCAACAAACGAGACCAGTTCGGGACGGTCGCCCTCGACCTTGACGACAACGTTTTCGTCGGCCAGATCAGCCCAGGCCTTGTCAACGTCGATTTCTTTGACGTCGGCCACGCCGCGCTCGATTGCCGCGTGGTTCATTGCAACGACCTTTTCGCCCTTCTTGCCGTAGGACTTTGCGGCGGCATCCTTCATCATCTGCACGGCGGAATCGACCGGAATAATTCCGGACAGCTTGAAGAAAGCGGCCTGCAGGATGGTGTTGACGCGGCCGCCCAGCCCCAGCTCCTTGGCCGCGTGGGTGGCGTCGATTGTGTAGACTTTAATGTCGTTTTGGGCAATAAACCTCTTGACCTTTGCGGGCAGGTGAGCGGCCAGCTCGTCCTGATTCCAGCCGCAGTTGAGCAGGAAAATGCCGCCGGGCAGCAGGTCTTCGACTATGTCATATTTGTCCATATAGGACGGATTGTGACAGGCGACAAAGTCTGCCTTGCTGACGAAATAGGTGGATTTGATGGGCTGCGTGCCGAAACGCAGATGGGACACGGTGACGCCGCCGGACTTTTTGGAGTCGTAGGAGAAATAACCCTGAGCGTACATGTCGGTGTTGTCGCCGATGATTTTGATGGAGTTTTTGTTGGCTCCGACCGTGCCGTCCGCGCCCAGACCCCAGAATTTGCAGGAGTGGGTGCCGACGGGCGTGGTGTTGGGGTTTTCGCTGATGTCCAGCGACAGGTTGGTCACGTCGTCGTTGATTCCGATTGTAAAGCTCTTTTTGGGAGATGCGGACTGCATGTTCCTGTACACCGAAATGATCTGCGCCGGGGTGGTGTCTTTCGAGCCTAAACCGTAACGCCCGCCGAAAACCGGCGTGCCCGCGAAATCGCTCTCGCGCAGGGCGGCGATAACGTCCAGATAAAGCGGCTCGCCCAGCGAACCCGGCTCCTTGGCGCGGTCGAGCACCGAAATGCTCTGAACGCTTGCGGGGATAACCGACAGCAGGTGTTTTATCGAGAACGGGCGGAACAGGCGAACCTTGACAAGGCCGACCTTTTCACCGTTGGCGTTGAGGTAATCGATGGTCTCTTCGATTGTGTCGCAGACCGAACCCATGGCGATAATAACCTGAGTGGCGTCGGGCGCGCCGTAGTAGTTGAACAGCTTGTAGTCCTTGCCGATTTTGGCGTTGACCTGGTTCATGTAATCTTCCGTAATGCCGACGATATCTTCATAGTAGCTGTTGGAAGCCTCTTTTGCCTGGAAGAAAATGTCGGGGTTTTGAGCGGTTCCGCGCAGCACCGGATGCTCAGGGTTGAGCGAGCGGCGGCGGAAGGCGGCCACGGCGTCCCAGTCCAGCATGTCCGCCAGATCCTGATAATCCCA
>WRCT01000225.1 GCA_009783775.1 Clostridiales bacterium
CTATTATATTGAAATTGACGGCCAAATCGTGGCCGTAGCAGCCATCGAGCCCGATGGCGCGGACGCCTCGCTGGAGTTCGTGGCCACCGACCCGGCGCACCGGCGGCAGGGCTTGGCCAGCGGCGTGTGCGCGGCCGCCGTGGAGGACGCGTTCGTCCGCGGTGCGGAGATCGTCACCCTGCGTGCAGGCAATGAGGGCACAAAGGAGCTATATACCGCGCTGGGATTCCGAATCTACAACGAGACTATCTGACAAGCAATATACTTTTCATCATACATCACCTTCGCATGGCTACGGCGAATGACCTCGCTGGCGCAAGTGTTTCCTGTCAAGGGATCCACGGTGCGCCGCACAATGACGTTCTCCCTGTAAAGGCTTTCGCCTTCACGCACGAAGCGGCTCTCCGTCTCCTTCACGTGCCAGCGGTAGGGCGTCGGCTTTACAGCACGCAATTGCCCGCATAGGTGCGTTTCGTCCGTCCACACCCGGAACTGGAAGGTGTTATCCGTACCGTTGTAGAGCCGATAATCGAGATTGTTGTATTGTATCGACGTACCGCAACCGAAAGGCACCTGCCGCCCGAAGTCCGGGAAGAGGTCATAGGCGTCGTGGTGGTGGTGCTCGGCAATCTCCAGGGGGCTGTGCAGGGCCATCCAATGCAGCAGGTTGGTGAACTGGCACAGGCCGCCGCCCACACCCGCGAAGGTCCGCCCCTTCGAGAGCGTCAGGCCGTCGAGGTAGCCCCTGCGCGCTGTGCAGTTGCCCACCAGCGCCCAGAATGAGAAAGTCTCCCCAGGTCTGATAAGGACGCCATCAACGTGAGGCGCGACCAGGCTGAGATTGACCGCCTTGTTCTCCTGCAAGGTCATATCCACATCGCCCAGCCGGCGGCGGATGAGCGATTTGTGCGCGTACACCAGGCAAGGCAGCGGCTCTCCATGTTCACGGGCGATTTTATCGTCGCTGCGCAGATTCCGCAGGTGCCGCAGCGCGCAGACCTTCCACAGAGAAAGTTGATATGCCCACGGCCCCAGCTCACAAAACAGCTTTCTTGGCATGCTATATCTCCATCCAATAGGACATTCTGCATATGCCTGCCGCGCCCGCGTCCAGGCATTGTTGTGCGGTGTCCACGGTAATTCCGCCTATGGCGAACACAGGGATGCGCACTGCCATGCAGATCTCATGCAAATAGGCAAGTCCCCGCGGTGGGATACCCGGTTTGCTGCCAGTAGCGAAAATGTGTCCTGCAATCACAAATTTCACACCCATGGCCTCGACTGCGCGTGCCTCTTCGGGCGAATGCACCGATACGCTCAGTGAAAATTTGCGAGCCAATTCTTCGTTTGCAAGAGCAACCGGCACGTGCAACCTATGAAGCCCTGGCACGGCATACGTATGGGCGATCAGCGGCACATCATGTGCCCTACAAATACGCACGGCCTCATTTGACAAGGTTAAATACTTGACGAAATCCAGGTCTTTTTCGCGAAGCAAAATAGCAAAAGGCTTGTGTGAAGCGATTCTTTCCATCTGCGTAAAGTAATCACCCTTACAGAGATGCCGGTTTGTCACTGCGATTTCAAGCACGGCCTTTACACTCCCTTGAACCTGTTCAAGTCCTCACATAGTCGATCATCACAGCCTGCAGGCCCTGCCGCGCGAGCATTTTTCGTGTTTCTTCTACACTGCGTTCGTCGGCGATCACGAATTGCGGGTCGCCCTTGGCGGCTTCGGTATGCCCGCCAACGCCCACGCTCACCCCGGCGGACATCTTCGTGGCCACCAGGCCCGCCGCGGCGTCGCGGAAGCCCGGGCGCTCCCGCGTGGAGATGGTGATCCCCGCGAAGGGCAGGAACAGCCGATAGGCCAGCATGGTTTGCAGCAACTGGCGCTCGGTGATTGCGTTGGGTGCGCTCGTTATGTCCCCTGCGGGACGCAATCTTGGGAAGGAAAACGAAAACTCGCCCTGCGGGAACTTCTTCTGTGTGCAGTATGCATGAAAACCGGCGGCAAAGGCGTCCCGGCGGAAATCGCCCAGGCCCAGCAGAGAACCGAAAGCCACACCCCGCATGCCGCCCAACAGCGCTCGCTCCTGTGCGTAAAAACGATAGGGGTAGCAGCGTTTTGGACCCAGGGGGTGCACTTTTTCGTACAGGAAAGGATCGTAGGTTTCCTGATAGACGCTCACGTAATCCGCGCCGCATGCGCGCAAATAGTGATATTCATCCACTTTCAAGGGGTAGATTTCGAGGCCCAACACGCCAAAATAGTCTCTGAGCAGCTCCAGCGCCCGGCCGATGTACTCCACGCTGCTGGCGGCGCGGCACTCGCCGGTGAGCACCAGCAGCTCGCGCAGGCCCGTGGCGGCAATGACCTCGGCCTCGCGGCGCAGCTCGTCCATGGTCAATTTCGCGCGCCGGATTTTTTGGTGGCAGCTGAAGCCGCAGTAGGTGCAGTGATTTTCGCAGTAATTTGCGATATAAAGCGGCGTGAACAGCCCTACGCTGTTGCCGAACCA
>WRCT01000226.1 GCA_009783775.1 Clostridiales bacterium
CCTGGGGCATACGGGCGGCACATTGGATAAGCTGGAGTCCATTCCCGGCCTGGTGATCGAGCAGCCGATGGAAAAGTTCAAGGAGATCGTGAACAATATCGGCGTGGCGGTCATCGGGCAGACGGGCAATCTTGTGCCCGCCGACAAAAAGATGTACGCGCTGCGCGACGTGACCGCGACGGTGAGCAGTATTCCGCTGATCGCCTCGAGCATTATGAGCAAGAAACTGGCGGCGGGCGCGGACGCGATCGTGCTGGACGTGAAGATGGGCACGGGCGCGTTTATGCAGACGCTGGAGGACGCGAAAAAGCTGGCCAAACTGATGGTGAACATCGGGCAGCTGGTGGATCGGCATTGCGTGGCGGTTATCACCGACATGAACCAGCCGCTGGGGCTGGCGGTCGGCAACGGTCTCGAGGTGCGCGATGCGGTCGAGCTGCTGTCCGGCAAGGTGCCCAAGGGCGACCCGCTGTATGAGGTTTGTATGTTGTTGGGCACGCATATGATTATTTTAAGCAAGCTGGCAGGCACCGAGCAGGAGGCGCGCCAAATGCTCGAGGCCGCGCTCGAGAGCGGCGAGGGCCTGCGCCAGCTGCAGCAGATGGTGGCCGCGCAGGGCGGTGACGCCTCGTATATCACCTTAGAGCGCATTGACGAGCTTTGCACCGTCAAGAGCCGGATCCCGCTGCTGGCCAAGAAGGCGGGTTATATCTCCGAGATCCACGCGGAGCGCGTGGGCAACACGGCGCAAATGCTGGGCGCGGGCAGGGCCAAGAAAACGGACGTGATCGACCCCGCCGTGGGCCTGGTTATGCACAAGCGTTTGGGCGAGTATGTCGAAGAGAACGATCCGCTCTGCACGCTCTATGTGAACGACGACGCGAACCTGCTGGCCGCGACAAAGTTGTTCTATACAGCCATCGAGATCACGGACGAAAAACCCGAGTTCCGTCCCATGGTTTATGATGTAATCTCCTGACCACTGACCACTATGAACATGATCGCCATTGACGGCAACAGTTTGATGTATCGCGCGTATTACGCGCTGCCCGAGATGGCGACCAAGTCGGGCAGACCGACAGGCGCGCTCTACGGTTTTTTGTCCATGCTCTTTAAGCTGGCCGAGACGACGCCCGACTATCTGGCCGTGGCCTTTGATGTGCACGCGCCGACTTTCCGTCACGAGAAATATACCGCATACAAGGCCGGCCGCAAGCCGACCCCGCCCGATCTGCTCACGCAGATGGGTTTGATCCACGATATCCTGCGCGAGATGGAAATCGCGATCGTCGAAAGCGCGGGGTATGAGGCGGACGATATGCTGGGCGCGTTTGCCGAGACCTGCGAAAAAGAGGGCATAAGCCTGCAATTGGTCACGGGGGACAAGGACGCGCTGCAATTGGTGAGCGCGACCACCTCTGTGCTGCTGACCAAGAAGGGACTTTCGGAGACCGTGGCCTTTACGCCCGAGACACTGCGGGAGACCTATGACCTGACGCCCGACGGTATGCGCGACCTGAAAGCCCTGATGGGCGACAGTTCGGACAATATCCCGGGCGTGGCGGGCGTGGGCGAAAAGACCGCGCTCAAGCTGCTGGCACAGTACGGCACGCTGGAGAATATATTGGCGCACAGCGCGGAGATCCCGGGCAAGCTGGGCGAGCGGCTGCGCGAGCAGGCCGACGCGGCGCGTTTGAGTTATTGGCTGGGTACGATCAACCGCGATACGCCCCTGCCGCTGACCCTCAAAGATTGCGCCTTTGCCCCGTCGAATCTGCGGCAAGCGGCAGGGACGCTGCAAAAGCTGGAGCTGCGTTCGCTGGTTGCAAAGCTGCCCGCGGAAACAGTGGACAGAGGGCCGCGTAGGGGCGATTATCAATCGCCCGCCATAGCGGACAGCAGACAGGCGGAGATTGTTTCTGTCACGACTATAGAGCAGGTATGCGAAGTATTGGGGGCTTTGCCTGCGGACGCGGAGCTGGCAATCCTTTTGGAACCGACACTGAGTTTCGCGGTATCGGAGACCAGGGCGTACCGTATCGCCCAGGGCGATAGTTTGTTCGATGTTCCCATTGATTTGGCAAGTTTTTTGCGGGCGGTGTTTGGAACGCGACGGGAGCCGCTCCCCCCTGTCAGCTTTGCTGACTTCCCCCCTCGTGGAGGGGGGCTGTTGACCTATGACGCCAAGCGGCTGATGACGGCCTGCGCGGGGGCGGGGCTGCCTTTGCCGCAAATTGCCTTTGACGCGGCGGTTGCGGATTATCTGCTCAACGCGAACCGGCCCGCAGCGAATTTCTCTGTGATTGCGGAGGAGTGGCTGGGGCAGGCGCAGCCGCACGCGGGGCAGTTGTTTACACTGCGGGACGCCATGATGGCGGCGATCGACGAGCGCGGACTGCGCGGGCTTTACGCGGACATGGAGGGGCCGTTGACACGCGTGCTCTTTGATATGGAGCAGGCGGGCTTTTGCGTGGACGAGCGGGTTTTGCAGGATCTGGGCGCGGAGATGA
>WRCT01000227.1 GCA_009783775.1 Clostridiales bacterium
AGATCGAGGAGGCCGCCCTCACCGGCGAGAGCGTGCCTGTATCAAAAATTGTGGACATCCTCTGCGCAGGCCAGAACAGCGAGGTGCCCCTTGGAGACCGCAAGAATATGGTCTACATGGGCTCCACGGTGGTCTATGGCCGCGGCAAGGCCGTGGTGGTCGCCACGGGCATGGACACCGAAATGGGCAAGATCGCCGACGCTATCGCACAGGCGGAGCAGGGCCTGACCCCGCTGCAGATCAAGCTTTCGCAGCTAAGCAAGGTGCTCACATGGGCGGTGCTGGGCGTGTGCGTGTTCATCTTCGGCTATTCGGTGCTGCGGGAAATTCTGGTGGGCGACGGCAGCGTGGACTACCGGGATATCCTTCATTTCTTCATGATCGCGGTCAGCCTGGCCGTGGCGGCGATCCCAGAAGGCCTGGTGGCCGTGGTGACCATCGTGCTTTCCGTCGGCGTGACGCGGATGTCGAAAATGAAGGCCATCATCCGCAAACTGACTGCCGTGGAAACCCTGGGCTGCGCGCAGGTGATCTGCACGGATAAAACCGGAACACTTACCCAAAACAAGATGACCGTGGTAGAGAGCTTCGGCGAAACAAAGCTCTTGGCAAAAGCCATGGCGCTGTGCTGCGACTCGAAGCTTTCCCCCGAGGGCAATATTGTGGGCGACCCCACTGAAAACGCGCTGGTTGCCTTCGCGCTGAAAGAGGGCTTTGATAAGAACGACCTTACCGCCGCATTTCCCCGCGTAGCTGAAGCGCCTTTCGACAGCATCCGCAAGATGATGTCAACCATACATAAAACGCCGAACGGAATCGTTCAGTATACTAAAGGCGCGCCCGACGAAATTCTGCGAATCTGCACCCACGCGCTTGTGGAAGGACAGGTCGTCGCTCTGGCTCCTGAGTTCCTGCGGAGGATAACGGCCCAAAATCGTGAATACACTGAGCGGGCGCTGCGGGTGCTTGCATGCGCTTATAAAGAACTTGACGCAGTCCCCGCCGATTGCAGCCCGGCAAAGATTGAAAACGGGCTTACCTTCATCGGGCTGGAGGCCATGATCGACCCAGTGCGCCCGGAGGCAATGACTGCGGTGGCTTCCTGCAAAAACTCCGGCATAAAAGTGGTTATGATTACCGGTGACCACAAGGATACAGCGATAGCCATCGCTAAAGAGCTAGGCATTATCACGTCCTCCGAGCAAGCAATCGCGGGACGCGACTTGGATGAGCTTTCCGACGCGGAGTTTGAAAGTCGGATTGAAAACACCTTTGTCTACGCGCGGGTTCAGCCGGAGCATAAAGTGCGCATCGTCAACATGTGGAAGGAAAAAGGGTATGTCACCGCCATGACCGGCGACGGCGTAAACGACGCCCCTGCCATAAAATCCGGCGACATTGGCGTGGGCATGGGCATCACCGGTACCGACGTGACAAAAAATGTAGCCGACATGGTGCTTGCCGACGATAACTTCGCCACCATCGTTTCCGCTGTGGAAGAAGGCCGCAGAATCTACGACAACATCAGGAAAACTATCCAGTTCCTGCTTGGCTCGAACCTTTGTGAGGTTATAGCTATTTTCATCGCCACCGTGATGGGGTTTGTGCTGTTCAAACCGATTCATTTGCTGTTCATCAACCTGATTACCGACAGCCTGCCCGCCGTTGCTCTCGGTATGGAGCACGCCCAGCTCGGCATCATGGAGCGCCCGCCGCGAGGGCGGAAGGAGGGTATTTTCTCCGGTGGCTTGGGCTTTGACGTGATATATCAAAGTGTTTTAGTCGCGCTGTTGACGCTCGTCGCCTATTGCATTGTGGATATTTGGGACGGGCCGGAGGTAGCCATGACCTCCGCGTTCTTCACCATGTCCATGTGTGAAATTTTCCACGCCTATAACATGCGCTCGCAGAGGCAAAGCATCTTCTCCCTGAAAAAGAGCAACAAAATACTGTGGGTTGCGATGGCGCTTTCGCTGGTGTTGACCTTGTCGGTCATCTACGCGCCGTTCCTTTCGAGGGTTTTCTCATTGAAACCTCTGTCAGTTAAGGAGTTTGTTATATCGCTGTTGCTTTCGGCCTCGATTATTCCGCTGGTCGAGGCGGTCAAAGCAGTTCAGAGGCGCTGTGATGGCGATTGATTTTCTGCCGGTTTGCCGCGCGGACATGGAGGCTTTGGGGTGGCCGTCGCTGGACTTTTTGTTTGTGAGCGGCGACGCCTACGTCGATCACCCAAGTTTCGCCGCGGCCCTGATAGGGCGGTGGCTGGTGCAAAACGGATACCGAGTCGGGATCGCGGCGCAGCCCAACTGGCGAGGCGACGCCGACTTCACCACAATGGGGCGTCCGAGGCTCGGAGTGCTGGTCGGGGCCGGCAACCTGGACTCCATGTTGAGCGGAAGAACGACCGGCGGGAAGGCGCGCGGCCAAGATGCCTACTCTCCCGGCGGCAAGCCCGGTTTGCGCCCTGACAGGGCCACGATAGTGTATTGTCAGAAGGTCCGTGAGATA